>JAPPKV010000137.1 GCA_028819775.1 Gammaproteobacteria bacterium
CCTCGCCGTGGCTCACGAGGGCGATGTCGATGATGCCGGCGTGGATGGCCGCCAGGGCGTGGTGGACATGGATCTGGAAGGAGCAGCCGCCGACCGACGTGGTGTCGAGGTAGCGGGGTTTCAAGCCGAGGTGTTCCGCCAACTCCCCGGACCATCCGGCGGAAAAGATCCCCTGGATATCCGAGATGGGAATGCCGGTCTGAACGCTGACGTTCTTGATGGCCTGGATATGGTGCTGAAGCGACGTCACCTTGTGGCCCGTCAAGTCTTCGGGATAGCCGATGACGTCGGACTCCGCCGCACCGACGATCGCTGCTGCATTGCTTAGGTTTGCTGCACCCATGACTATTCCCCCGACTCGTCTGCGACCCGCCAGAACGGAATGAAGGTGTCGTCGTTGGCTTGTTCGAACTCGACCTCGACCCTGGTGCCGATCTTGATTTCCTCCGGCTTCGTAGGGTCGACGCCGCGCAGCACGGTCATCATGCGGTCCCCTTCGTCGAGGTCGATGTAGGCCGTTACGTAGGGAACCTCCTCCGCCCAGCCGCCGAACGCTCGGTGCTGGACGGCGAATGTATGCAGCCGGCCCCTGCCGCTACCCTCGATCCACTCGAGGTTCGTCGAGTGGCAGGAAGGGCAGATCAAGCGCGGGTACCAGTGCACGCGGTTGCAGTCGCGGCATCGGGGCAGCATCAGCTTGCCGGCCTTGGTTCCTTCCCAGAACGGTTTGGTGTGTTGCCCTCGGGGCGGGATCGGTTTGTTGTAGGCCACGGTCTCTCCGCCGGTCTCTTCGTCGGTCAAGCGGCTTAACTTATCACGGCAAGCCGCAGCGGGGGTGACGAGGCCGTTCGCGGCCGGAGATACCGTGTTCGCGGTGCAGCGGAGTCGCCATCCGTGTAGGCCATCAGCCCTATGACGTGTAGGAAAACCGCTGTTGTTTGAACCCCCCGCCACCATTAGAATCCGCGCTCAATGACTGTCTCGTGCGGTTTCCGGGCGAGACGCGACGGGAAGTGAACCGGCGGTCGTTAGGTCCACCGGCAAGGAGACGCCTATCAAGAGATCGAGTCCGAAAGCGCAAGCAGGCGAACGCGCCGTGCTGAACGAGGACATCCGTGCGCTTCGTGTGCGCTTGATCGGTTCCGATGGAAACCAGGTTGGGATCGTTCCCCGGGAGGACGCGTTGAGCGAAGCTCGTGCAGAGAGTCTGGACCTGGTACTGATTGCCCCCAACGCCGACCCGCCGGTCGTGAAGGTGATGGACTACGGCAAGCACCTTTTCGAGCAGAAGAAGGCCAAGGCGGCGCAACGCAAACGGCAGAAGCAGATCCACGTCAAGGAGATGAAGTTTCGACCCGGGACCGAGGAAGGCGACTACCAGGTCAAGTTGCGAAACCTCGAGCGATTCCTCGAAAACGGCGACAAGGCCAAGGTCAGCATGCGCTTCAGGGGCCGGGAGCGCGACCATCCGGAGATCGGCTTGGACGTGCTGAAGCGGATCGAGGTCGATCTCGATGAATTGGCGAGCGTGGAAACGGAACCGAAGTTCGACGGACCTCGCCAAATGACCATGGTGTTGACCCCGAAGAAACGGCGCAAGTAGCGGCAACAAGCAACGGAAGATAGCCGCGCCGCCGCTCTCAAGGCGCCAACCATAGACAACTCCCGCGAATCCCTTGAGGGATCCGCCGCAGAACAACTAGGACGATTCATGCCCAAACTGAAGACCAACCGCGGCGCCGCGAAGCGTTTCCGCCGTACCGCAAAGGGTTTCAAGCACAAGCGGAGCAACAAGAGCCACATCCTCACCAAGATGGCGCCGAAGCGGAAGCGCCAGCTTAGGGGATTTAAGGATGTGTCCGCAGCCGACAACGCGGCGGTGAAACGCATGGTGCCGAAGAAAGGCCGTTAGTATCTGCGACTCCCCTCCGTCAAAGTTAAGAACCGAAAGAGCTTAAGACATGCCAAGAGCCAGAAACAGCGCCGCGTCCAGGGCGCGGCGGAAAAAGGTCTTGAAGGCCGCCAAGGGCTACTACGGTGCGCGCAGTCGATCGTTCAAGGTGGCGAAACAGGCGGTCATCAAGGCCGGCCAGTACGCCTATCGCGACCGCCGCCAGCGCAAGCGTCAGTTCCGTGCGCTGTGGATCGTGCGCATCAATGCCGAAGCCCGCCGCCATGGCCTGTCCTACAGCCGCTTCGTCGCGGGCCTGAAACGGGCATCCATCGACGTGGACCGGCGCGTGCTTGCCGACTTGGCCATTCACGAGCAGGAGGCGTTTGCCGTTCTGGCCCAGAAGGCGAAAGCGGCCTTGGCCTAGCCCCGCCGCCGGCGTCCCGCCGCGACCGGCAACCGCGAGACATGAACGTTGATGGCATCGAGAAGGCCGCTTTGGCGGCCGTTAACGCGGCGACGGACGACCAGTCCCTCGACGATGCCCGGGTTCGCTACCTCGGCAGGAAGGGAGAACTAACCCTCCTGCTCCGCTCACTTGGTGGCATGGTTGCAGCCGATCGCCCGGCGGCTGGTGCCCGCATCAACGCCGCCAAGGTTCGGATCCAAGAGGCCATCGAGCGACGCCAGGGAGCATTGGTTGCCGAGCAACTCGAACGCGAACTCGCCGAAGAGGCGATTGACGTCACCTTGCCGGGCCGGTCGCGGCCGGGCGGCAGTCTGCATCCCATCACCATGACGTTTCGACGCATCGAGCGCATCTTCGAGGCTGCGGGCTACGATGTGGTGTCGGGCCCGGAAATCGAGGATGAGTACCACAACTTCGAAGCGCTCAATATACCCGCCAACCATCCGGCCCGCGCCATGC
Source organism: Gammaproteobacteria bacterium (assembly GCA_028819775.1). The sequence goes on from JAPPKV010000137.1 coordinate 2,820, forward strand.
ACGACACGCTCTACCTCGACAACGGCATGTTGTTGCGTACGCACACCTCCCCCGTGCAGATCCGCACCATGGAGGCCCATCCCCCGCCAATCCGGGTGATCTGCCCTGGCCGGGTCTACCGAAAGGACAACATGGACGCGAGCCACAGCCCTATGTTCCACCAGGTGGAAGGGTTGGTCGTGGACGAGGGCATCGCCTTCGCCGATCTCAAGGGGGCGGTGGTCGACTTCGTACATGGCTTCTTCGAACAGGATCTCGGCGTTCGTTTCCGGCCTTCCTATTTCCCGTTCACCGAACCGTCCGCCGAGGTCGACGTGCAATGCGTGCATTGCCTCGGCGACGGCTGCCAAGCCTGCGGGCAGAGCGGCTGGACGGAGGTCTTGGGTTGCGGGATGGTGCATCCCAACGTCCTCGCCAACGTCGGGATCGACACCGAGCGGTACACGGGTTTCGCCTTTGGTTTCGGCGTGGATCGCTTCGCGACCCTGTTCTACGAGATCGACGACATGCGTCTGCTGTTCGACAACGAACTGCGCTTCCTGGACCAGTTCGCATGAAATACAGCGAGCAATGGCTCAAGGAATGGGTTCCGGTCACGGTCTCCACGGCACAACTGTGCGATCAACTGACCAATGCCGGGTTGGAGGTGGACGGCACGGAAAGCGTCGCGGGCGAGTTCTCGGGGGTCGTCGTTGCCCGGATCACGGCGGTGGAACCGCACCCGAACGCGTCCCGGCTATCGGTCTGCCAAGTGGACGATGGCGCCGGTACGTCAACCGTCGTCTGCGGTGCGCCGAACGTCGTGCCGGGAATGTTGAGTGCGTTTGCCCGTGTGGGCGCCGTCCTCCCCGACGGCACGGCGATTGGACGGTCCGAACTGCGCGATGTCGTCTCCGAGGGGATGCTGCTGAGCACCCGGGAACTCGGTCTCGATGCAGACGCCGACGGCATCCTGGAACTCGACGCCGACATCGAGTGCGGAACCGATCTCCGGGTAGCCCTGGGGCTGGACGACGTGGTCATCGACATCGACCTGACGCCGAACCGAGGGGATGCCCTGAGCATCCGCGGCTTGGCCCGGGAGGTCGGCGTGCTCAACCAATTGCCCGTATCCGCACCCCGGATCGACGACGTTCAAGCGGACACGGAGACGGTGTTCGGCGTCGAGATCGCGGACTACGCCGGCTGCCCCCGGTACCTTGGGCGCGTCATCGAGGGGGTCGACATCGGCCGACCCACGCCTTGGTGGATGCGTGAACGCTTGCGCCGCTGCGGGCTGCGTCCGATTGATCCGGTCGTGGATGTGACCAACTACGTCCTGCTAGAACTTGGCCAACCCATGCACGCCTTCGACCTCGATCAACTGTCCGGTGGCATCGTGGTGCGCAACGGTCGCGCCGGCGAGTCGATGACGGTGCTTGACGGGCGCGACATCGAAGTCGACGAAACGATTTTGCTGATCACAGACAGCGACGGACCTGTTGCCATGGCGGGCGTTATGGGCGGGGAGAGAAGTGGAGTTGGAACAGAAACTTGCAACGTATTCCTCGAATGTGCCTACTTTTCGCCAACGACCGTCGCGAGGACGTCACGCCGCTTCGATCTCCATACCGACGCCGCTTACCGGTATGCGAGGGGGGTCGACCACCAACTACAGGCCAAGGCGATGGAACGGGCGACGCGACTGCTCGTGGACATCGCCGGGGGTCGCCCGGGGCCCGTCGTGGAGGCGGTCAGCGAGGAGGACCTGCCCGTGGCCAACCGGGTGTCGTTGCGTAAATCCCGACTCGATCTGTTGGTCGGGGAGGAGATTCCGGTCAAAGAGGTGGAGCGGATCCTCGACCGTCTGGAGCTAACGCCCTCCTGCATCGGCGACGGCGACGATCGCGTCTGGACCACGACGAGCCCGAGTCATCGGTTCGACATCGCCCGCGAAGAAGACCTGGTCGAGGAGGTACTTCGGATCCATGGCTACAACGC
>JAPPKV010000048.1:0-1622 GCA_028819775.1 Gammaproteobacteria bacterium
TCGATCATCAGGCGCTGGTGGCGGACGATCGAATCCTCCAGAGTCTCTCCGGGCTTCAACGGCGCGAAATGCAGCGACTCGTTCCATCCGAACTGCATGAATTCGCTGCACAGGTCGTAGTAGTCGTTGACCGTCTCGGTGTGGTCGTAGTCGCCCCGCTGACTTCCGGCGAACCAGGTACCGTAGCGAGCCACGCGGCCTTTGACGTTCGAGCCGCGATAGGCGCGCCACAGGTTCCTCGACAGGTTGGTCAGCATGCGATGTTTTCGAACGATCTACGTGGGCGTCGTCGCTGTGGGCTCCGGGGTCTGATCGGGGGCGCCAAGCAAGCCTAGGCGTATCGAATACAGCGCCGGGATGAGCACCATCAAGATGGCTGTCGTGAACATGATGCCGAAACCGAGGGACGCGGCAAAGGGGCGCAGGTACTGTGCCTGAATGGCCTGTTCCAGAATGAGAGGCGTGAAGCCCAGGAACGTGGTCACGGAGGTCAGCATGATCGGTCTAAAGCGGCCCTTGGCACCCTCGATGATCGCCGTTCGTACGGGTGTGCCTTCACGAACGCGCTTGTCGATGGAATCGATCATGACCAGCGAGTCGTTCACCACGACGCCGCTCAAGCCCAGGATGCCCAGGATGGCCGTCGTCGTGAAGGTGATCCCCAGTATCAGGTGACCCAGGATCACGCCGACGACCCCGAACGGGATCGCCGCCATGACGATGAACGGCTTGGTGTAGGACCGAAGCGGAATCGCCAAAAGCGCGAATATCACGAGCATGGCGATCGCGAAACCGCGATAGAGCGCATCGAGGGAGTCAAGCTGCTGCTGCTGTTCACCGCCTAGCATGTACGTGAGGTCCGGATTGGCAGCGGTGAGTTCCGGTAGGACTGTATTGACCAGCACCTCGTTGGCTTCCCCGCCGGTGATAACGGTCAGATCCACGTCGGCGGTGACGGTGACGGCGCGCTGGCCGTCCCTGCGACGGACACTCGGCGCGGCGACACCCGTCTCAAGCGTTGCGACCTGGCGAAGCGGAACCTCGCCGCCTAGAGCGGTGCGAATGGGATACGCCTCGATGTCGGCGATGGCGTTGCGTTCGTCGTCGGGCAGGCGCACGAACACGCCGACCTCGTCCCGGCCTCTCTGCACGCGCTCGACTTCCGCGCCGAAGAACGCGGCCCGCGCCTGCACCGCCAGTGCCTCCTGGGTGAGCCCGAGAGTCCGCGCTTCGGGCTTGAGCGCGAGCTGAATCTCCTTGACGCCGGGGGTGTGGTCCGACCGCACATCGAACACGCCGTCGATGCGTCGAAGGCTGTCAGCCAGACTACTCGCGATCGAGGGGAGGCGTTCGGAATCCGGGTGCGAGAGAAGGACCTCCACGGGATTGCCGAAGTCGACGACCTCGCCGCTGAAGGTGATGCCCCGGACATACGGCGGACTACCCACTTCCTCGCGCCAAGCCTGAACGACTTCGCCGGTGGTGACCTTCCGCTGTTGCACGCCGACGAGCTTGAACTCGATGGCCGCAACGTTGGCCTGGGGATTCAACGTGGCTGCCGGCGTAAGTCCCCCGCCCTCGCGGCGCGGTCCCTGGCCGACCGTCACGGTCACCCCGGATAC
>JAPPKV010000048.1:1722-3304 GCA_028819775.1 Gammaproteobacteria bacterium
CAGCGCCCGGTCTAGGGGACCGTCAACGAACCGGGCCAGCAGGCGGTCGACATGGCCCTTGGTCCGCGCAAAGAACCTGTCGACGCCATTGGTGGGCACCCATTCGGGACCGTGCAAGTGCGACAGGTGGTTGGGAAGTACGAACAGCGACTCGAACAACGATATCAGCAGCATGGCGATGATCATGATGGGCAGCGCCAGCCAGGCCTCGCCGATGCCCCCGGGAATGAAGAAGACGGGGGTGAACGCCACGATCGACGTCAACACGGCGAATGTCAGCGGCACCTTGATGCGACGGGCGCCGCGAATCGCGGCGACGAGACCTGGCGTTCCCCGTTGGCGTTCGAGGTGGATTTGTTCGGCCACGATGATCGCATCGTCGACGATTATTCCGATCGCCAGAACGAACACGAACAGCGAGTGCAGGTCGAGCGCGACATCGAGGATCAGCATGACTGCCAGAACGCCGACGAGCGACGTGGCCAGCCCGACGACAACCCACACCGCGAGGCGGATCTCCAGGAACAAAGCCAGCGCGACAAGCACCAGCATGAGGCCGAGGGCGCCGTTTTTGAGCAGGAGCTCGGCGCGTTCGGAGTACGTCTGCGACTCGTCGTTCAGGATGTCTACCTGCACGCCTTGGGGCAGTGACGGGACGATGACGTTGGCGACGTGCTCGTGCACGGCCGTCGCGACCTCCAGCACGTGTTCCCCTTCAACGCGGGAGACCTCGACGAACGCGGCCGGCTTGTCTTCGTGGCGGACGATCAGGTCGACATCCTCGAAGCCGTCCCGAACGTCCGCGATGTCGCCCAGTCGTACGGTCGTGCCGTCGCTCAAGCTAAGCACCACGATCTCCTCGAAGTCCTGTTGAACGTAACGCTGCCCGAGGGAGCGAATCCGCACCTGCTCGTCCGCGGTGTCGATGCGGCCGGCGGATAGGTCGAGGGAGCTGCGGCGAACGGCGGTGGCGATGTCGTCGAGGGTTAGCCCGAGCGAGCGGAGCCGGTTCAACGCCACTTCGATGGAGATTTCGTAGTCTCGCAGGCCGCTGGTTTCAACCAGCGATACGGTTGGGAGCGATGCGAGTTCGTCTTCTACCTGGTAGGCAAGCTCCTTCAGCGAGCGCTCCGAAATGTCGCCGTAAACCACCAGTCGAATAATGCTCTGTCGAGAGGTCATCTCGGTGATTTCGGGGCGCCGGGCGCCGAGGGGAAACGTCTGGATACGGGACACGGCCGATTCGACGTCGTCTATCGCCTTGGGAATGTCCGTACCGGATTTCACTTGGATCCTGACCGAGGCTATCCCCGGCGCAGCTGTTGATTTGACTGCGCGGACGCCGTCGAGCGAGCTGACCTGCTCTTCGACCTTGACGACGATCGACTCCTCCACCTCCTCGGGAGTCGCGCCGGGATAGGCGATGGAGACTTCGATGTGGTTGAAGGCCAACGTCGGCCAGGATTGGCGCTCCAATCCCGGGAGCGACACGAGACCCGCCGCCAGAATGGCGAACATGAACAGGTTGGCGGCAACGCCGTTGCTCGCCATATAGGCGATGGGTCCGGCCGGCTCCCCCGAA
>JAPPKV010000048.1:3404-4797 GCA_028819775.1 Gammaproteobacteria bacterium
GGTATTACCGGATACATGCGTTCGGACTCGAGGAACAGCCGATGCGTAATGTCGATATTGTCTAGGTTGCCGAAGTCCTCGGCTTGCGGCTCGCGATTTCCGCCGAACAGCGAATCGGCTTCCGCACGGATTCCGGCGTAAAGGTCCGGGTCGTTGACCATTGCATAGACGGCGAAACCGAGCGCACTGCCGAGATAGATGCTGGCCACCATCGCTGCGACGAAGGGGAAGGTGATGTCCGTTTCCGGCAGGAACTGCGGGTCGTTCCGATGCAGCTCGAGTATGGCATCGGCAATGTCCAGCGGCTTCCCTTTTCTTTGAGCGGGCGTGTGCGACGAGTGAATGGCGTCGAGCAGTTCGCTCACATACTTCCTGGAGCGCTTCATCTTCGGCGTCGACAACATGAACTTGGGAAGCGCGCCTTGAACGTGCGTGACGAGTGCACGGTGCTCGTAGGCGAGCAGGTCGTCGACGAAGTGGCTGCAGTCGACGCCCATCGTCAGGTGCGAGACCTGCCTGCTCATGTAGTTCTGGAAGGTCTTCGTTGCGCCGAACACGTCGCCCTCGTTCCATGCGCCGACCGACTCCTTGCACAGCGAGATCAGCTCGGGCAAGCGTTGGGCGAGCGTCGCCCGGGAGTAGGCGGTGCGGAGCGATTTGCGCATCTTGTGGTGTTCCGCGCCATCCATGCCCGGCAGCGTTCTCGAGGCGCCGAAGACGCCTTCGAGTCCTTGGATGTAGTCCTTGGATCGAAGGTAGAAACGCCCCTGCTTGTTGACCCAGTTGTTGCATTCCGGCCCCATCACCGCGACGACGGGTTGCCCGTTCATGCTGATTGGAAACCTCACCACCGGCCCGTGTTTCTCGAAGATGCGGCACGTCGCCTTGGGAATGTTGCCTGCGAGGAGATCACGCTGGCGCAGGATGTCGACCACGGGAAACTTCGGGATCGGCTTCGTGAGAAGAACGGGTCGGGTCTTCGGTTTGACCGTGCTGTCCTTCACGGCGGTTGCCACCGACCGCCCGACCAAGTCCATGCTGGCTACCGTCTCGATGCGCTCGAGTTTCTCCTCGTAGTCTTCTTCCGACAGAAGCGTCTTGAAACGATCGCAGGTCTGCATCAGCCCCACGAGGATGACGTCCCTCGGGTCCGGGATGTCGTCGTTGAGAACGACGTTGAGGATACGGGCCTTGGCTTCCCTTCGGATCGACCCGTCGGCGCTCGGGTACATCCCCGACCGGGATACCGAGCGTGACAGCGTCCAGAATCCGCCCGACTCGTATTCGAGGACTCCCTTGTCCACCAGTCGCTGCAACGTCAGGGTCACGATTTCTTCCGCTCGGGCGGTGTTCCGTTCGATCCAATACTGCGTATCCGAGCGGTCTTCGGCCT
>JAPPKV010000346.1 GCA_028819775.1 Gammaproteobacteria bacterium
TGCCAACTGTGGCCGCCGGCGTTGCTCGGCAGCACCCACTGCGGCTTTTCGTCGTAGGCCATCTCCGGGTTCTCGACCGGTCGACCGGTGTCCATGTCGATATGCGTGGCCCAGTTCAGGCTGACGTAGGGATTGGCTCGCAGCAACTCGCCGTTCTCGCGGTCCAGAACGTAGAAAAAGCCGTTCTTCGGCCCCTGCAGCAGCACCGACCGGAGCTTGCCGTCGATTTCCATGTCGAGCAGCGCGATGTCCTGGCAGGCGTTGAAGTCCCAGTTGTCGGCGGGCGTCATCTGGTAGAACCAGTTCATGCGGCCCGTCAACGGGTTGACCGACATGACGCCACCCAGGAACAGGTTGTCGCCGCCGCCGGGGGAGCGGATCTTGCGTGGCCAGGGGGCGCCGTTGCCGGTGCCGAACAGCAGTTGATCGAACTTGGCGTCGTAGACGATGGAATGCCACACCGTGCCGCCGCCGCCCAGCTTCCACCACTCGCCGGACCACGTCTTGGCGGCCTCTTCGAGTTCCGGATGCTCGAAAGGTTTCGAGGGGTCGCCGGGTACCGTGAAGAACCGCCAGGCGAGTTCGCCGGTATCCGCATCGTAGGCGGAGAGATGCCCGCGCAGCCCGAACTCGGAGCTGCTCTGGCCGATGAAGACCTTGCCGTGCACCGCCCGGGGCGCCCCGGTAATCGTGTAGGGATTGTTGGTCGGGTGGTGGGTGGTGTCGACATCCCAGACCTTCTCGCCGGTGGCTTGGTCCACGGCCACGAGCCGGGCATCGAAGGTCGCGAAGTAGAGCTTGCCCTTGTAGGCGGCCATGCCCCGGTTCGCCGGCCCGCCGCAGCAGGAATAACGCATGGAATTCCGGTCGGTCTCCGGATCGAAACGCCAGATCTCCTCGCCCGTCTTGGCGTCCACCGCGTAGGCGACACTCCAGGGATCGGTGAAATACATGACACCGTCGATCACCAAGGGTGTCGCCTGCTGGCGAAACGGATTGTCCAGATTCTTGACCCACGCGAGACCGAGAATGCCCACGGTGTCGCGGTTTATCTGCGTGAGGGTGGAAAACCGCAGTTCGTCGTAGGTCTGGCCATGGGCCAGCCAGCTTCCGGGTTCCGCTTCGCCGGCGGCAATGACCCGGGCTTCGTCAACCCAACCCGGCGGGCGCGTCTCCTTTGCCAGTTCCGTGGAAACTCCGTCCTTGGTGGCCTCCTCGCCCCAGACCGTCACCATGAACGCGACGGTCGGGAGCAAGAACAGCGCACGCAGACCCAAAGACATCATTGCATCCCCTCCCAATGCAAACGAAGCATCGGATGCTAACCCAAAGCCCGTCGACAGGGAGATGTTCCGTCGTAGGGGCGAGGCTATCGCGGGACACCACAAGGGCGTCCCCTACGCCCTACTTGGTGAGGGTTCAGTCCGGCGCTGGGATCCGGGCGGCCCTGGCCTCGTCGTACCACCATGCCGACGGGAAACTCGTACGGAACTCCGCATCGGCCGGGGGGCGACCGAATTTGTTCCAGTAGATCACCTTCGGACCCTCCACCGCGATCAACGGGATGGTTAGGAAGTTCCACAACAGGATCCGGTCGAGCGCCCGCTGCGCGGCGGTCAACTCCTCCCTGGTCCGGGCGTTCAAGACCTTGAGGATCATTTCGTCGGCGGCCTCGCTCGCTATGCCCGAGAGGTTCCGGGTTCGCGGCAGCATGGCGTTGCTCGAATGCCAGTACGAGATAATCTCGATGCCAGCCGGGTTCGCCACGCCAAGCTGGCCGAAGGAAAGGTCGAAATCGAAGTCCTTCATGATGTTGATGTAGTGCGCGGCATCCACCAGCCGCAACCGCGTTTCGACCCCCAACTTGTGCAACTGATCGACGAACTGGATGACGATTCGCCGCTCTTCCACATTGCGCAGGACGACCGTCAGCGCCAGCCGCTCACCCGAGTCATTGGTGAGATCTCCGTCGCGCACCACCCAACCGGCTGCCCGGAGGAGTTCCCGGGCTCGGAGCAGCAAGTGCCGGTTGCGACCGATCCCGTCCGAGGGTTCGAGCTCAAAAGCATCGCTGAACACCCGGGCTGGTAGTTCATCGCGGAAGGGGGCCAACAGCCGGACCTCGGCCGGACTAGGTGGACCCACCGCTGCGAAAACCGATGGTGCGAAATAGCTATCGGGCCGGGTGTGGAAACCACGGGCGATGACCCGATCGTGCCAGCCGTAGTCGAACGCAAGGTTCAGCGCTTCGCGGACACGTACATCCTTGAGATGCTCCCGGCGACTGTTGATCACCAAGCCGCTCAGCAGTCCGACGTAGTACTGGAAGTTGTGCTTGCGCTTCACCATCCAGCCCTTGGCCAGGGCGTCGTCGTAGCGGTCGAACCAGAACCTGGGATCGGTTTCCCGCCAAACGTCGATCAAACCCTTGCGAAACGCTTCCCGGGCGACGGTGTCGTCGCGGTAGAAGTCGTAGCGGATGGCGCCGAGATTGTGACGGCCGCGATGCACCCCGAGATCCTTCCCCCAGTAGTCGGGCACGCGTTCGTAGAGCAAGGACCGCGACTGCTTGAACTCGGTGATTCGGTACGGGCCGCTCCCCAGCGGCGGCGTCTGGGTGGTCTTGGTGTTGTCCGCCTCGCGCCAGTAGTGCTCGGGAAGAATCGCGATCTTGCCGAGGCTCGACACCACGGCGGGGTTCAAGCCGTTCCGGCCGTTCAGATAGAACGTCAGATCGTGGTCGCCGTGGACTTCCACCGAGTCCACCATGCCGAAAGCCGATTGCAGGTTAAACGCGGAGTTCTCGGCAATGTGTTCGAACGTGAAGCGCACGTCCCGGGCCGTCACGGGGACGCCGTCATGCCAACGGGCCTGGTGCCGCAGCCGAACGCGAACCCGGCTGAAGTCGTCGGAGATCATCACGCCCTCGGCGAGGTTGCCGTAGAAGGTCCCGATCTCGTCGTCCGACGCCGTGAACAGGCCGTCGTAGAAGAACGGATTCGACCCGAAGTCGTGCTGTACACCCGGCGCCACCATGCCCTTGTGCAGATAAGGCGTGAACGAGTTCCAAGGTGTATCCGTCGCCAGCACCATCATGCCGCCCTTGGGCGCGTCTGGATTCACATAGTCGAAGTGCTCGAAATCGGCGCGGTACTTGAAATCGCCGAAGAACGACACGCCGTGCTTGAACGTCGGCTCGGCGGCGGCCAATGCGACCGAGCCGGCGACGGCCAGCAAGAGCGTCGGTGCCGTCGGCTTTGTCCTCATCCGTTCCCCTTGCAGCGAGGTCGATCACAACGGGACGCCACAAGGGCGTCCCCTACGAACAACCGGCGCAGCGGTTCGGGGCCAGGGTCAGAGATCGTCCAAGTCGACCGCCTTGCCTGTCCGCGACGACTCGAAGATCCCCAACATGATCTTCATGGACTCGATATTGTCCCGACCGCTGCTGATGGGCTCGGCACCGGTGGTCGCGCACTCAGCGAAATGCAGGATCTCGTTGACGAAGAAGTTGGAACTCGGCAGTTCCCCGTCGAGCGTTGGAATCGGCTCGAAGGGCGGCGCCATGATCTTCTTCAAGTCCTCCGGACGATTGCGCGGATCGAGTTCCTCCTTCTCCGCGAACAGGACCCTTCCGAAGTGGGCGACGGGCCGGTCCTCGTCACCCAAGTCGGGCGGCGTCGACTGGATGGTCCCCTTGGTGCCGATCACCGTATACGACGGGACCCCGGGCGCGACATAGGTGGTCCAACTCGCGAACATGTCCCCGATCGCACCGTTTTCGAACTCGAGTGTTCCGGCAACCAGGTCCTCCGCGCCATTGAGCATTACCGGCTGCATGCTCCGGCAGACGCCCGTTACGCGTTTGACGTTGCCGACGTAGTAGCGCAGCAGGTCGAGGTGGTGGATGGAGTTCAGGGCCAGGACGCCGCCGCCCTCGTTCGCGTCGTTCATCCAGGACTTCCTCGGTCCCGACATGATGAGATGGGTTCTCGCCGCCTGGATATCGCCCAGTCTGCCCGCCTCGATCAGGCGCTTCGCCGCCCGGGCTTCCGGGGAATAGCGTAGATGCTGGGCGACCATCAGCGTCACCCCCGCCTTGTCCGCAGCGCGGACCATCGCCCGGCACTCGTCGAGGTTTTGGGCCATCGCCTTCTCGGTGAGCGCGTGCTTGCCGGCTTCGGCGGCGGCGATGGCTTGCGGTGCGTGGTGCCGGTGCCCCGTGCAGATGTCCACGGCATCGATGTTCGCGTCGTGGAGCATCTCGTCGTAGTCGGTGTAGACGGCCTCCACGCCGGTCTTCTTCGCATACTCCTCGGCGAGGGGTCGGACGATGTCGCACACGGCGGTAAGCCGCACCCGGTCGGGATACCGGAGATAGGCATCCATGTGGCGGTTGGAGATTCCCCCCGTGCCAACCAAGCCGACTTTCAATGGTTCGGGCATGTTCCCCCCTATCCGGCGCGCACGCCGTAGCGACTCGCTATTGCCAGCGAGCGAGCACCAACACAAAGCCTACGAGGTCAATCGCGGCGCTTGACCTTGCACATCACGCCGCCTTCGCCGCCACCCAGGCCGAAGGACCGTTGCCAGACGCCCGGCGTCACGCAGTCTTCCGGAATAAGCCCTGCCCAGGGATCCTCCGGGCGCATCCAGGTGCGGATCATGCCCGGCACCCACTCCGCGAAGTGCGTCTCCTGTCGACCTCGACCGCCCGGGCGCCCCTGGCGGATGAGGCACATGCCGCCGCCGTCGATGTGGAACGAGATCGTGTTGCCGCCTTCGGTGC
>JAPPKV010000108.1 GCA_028819775.1 Gammaproteobacteria bacterium
GCTCAAAACGAGCGCCCACACGAATGGCTTGTCTTCACGTTCTTAAAGAGCAGGCGCGAGGCTCAAGGCCTTCGGGCCAAGGGGTGCGTATCATACGCCCGGAACGGTGCTTGTCAACGCATTTGTGACAGTCCCAAGCCGCCTCGAAGTCACGCCTGCAGGACGATCAGATGCCAGCTTTTGCGGCCTCGTCGAACGACGTGATAGCGACCGTACAACGCGCCGCTGGCGTCGAGATTCAACCCCGGATCGGTCACGGCTTCGCCGTTGAGCCGGATACCGTTGGCATCGACGAGCCGACGGGCGGCGGCATTCGATTTCGCGAGGCCGGCGGCCGTCAGCGCCGCGAGCAACCCGGTACCCGGGGCGAGGCGCGTCGCGTCCATGCCGTCCTGCTCGAGCTGCACCAGGTCGTCATGGTCCAAGGCACGGACATCGCCGTCGAACAAGGCCTCGGTGATCCGTTGGGCGGATGCCAGTGCGTCGTCGCCGTGCACCAACCGCGTGACCTCGCGTGCGAGCAGACGTTGCGCGTCCCGTTGATGGGCACGCTCGTCCACGGCCGTCACCGCAGCGTCGATTTCGTCCTCCCCAAGCAGGGTGAAGACGCGTAGGTAGTCGACCACGTCACGGTCCGCCGCGTTCATCCAGAACTGGTAGAAGGCGTACGGCGATGTTTGCGTCGGGTCCAGCCAAACCGAACCGCCGGCGCTCTTTCCGAATTTCGTCCCGTCGCTCTTGGCGATCAGCGGCATCGACAGGGCGTAGGCCGGCTTTCGCAGGACGCGGCGGATGAGGTCGATGCCCGAGACGAGGTTGCCCCACTGATCGGCGCCGCCGATCTGCACCCGGCAGTCGTGGCAACGCGCCAGGTGGAGGAAGTCGTGCGCTTGGAGCAGCACGTAGCTGAACTCCGTGTAGGAGATGCCAGCGCCCTCGCGCTCAAGCCGGGAACGCACGAAGTCCCGCCCGATCATCGCATTGACCGAGAAGTGCTTGCCAACGTCCCGTAGGAACGCGATGACGTCCAGGTCTCGCGTCCAGTCGAGATTGTTCAGGATGAGCCCGCCGCGTTCACCCTCCGTGTCGACGAAACGCGCCACCTGCCGACGGATCCCTTCAAGCCAACTCTCGATCGTCGCGGCGTCGTTCAGCGATCGCTCCTCGGCGCGATCGGAGGGATCCCCGATGGCGCCGGTCGCGCCGCCCAAGACGGCGACCGGCCGGTGCCCGGCCAACTGGAAACGCCGCAGCATCAAGAGCGGTACCAAGTTGCCCACTTGCAGACTCGGCGCGGTGGGATCGAAGCCTGCGTAGACCGACTGCGCACCGCTCAACAAGTGGCTCGCCAACGCCAGGTTGTCGGATACCTGCGAGATCAGGCCACGGCGGTGGAGGGTGTGTAGCAGCGACATCGTCACGACGAGGGCGGAGCAAATCGGAGCGCACCATAGCAGAGCCCACGACGGGTTGACACGTCTCCCAACCCCTCGCTACTGCAATCCGGGGGTTCCCATCACGGCCAATTCACATATACTCCCCAAGACTCGCGGCCTTATGGGCTGGGGATTGGCGTGGAACCCGCCAGGGGGAGTAGAGCAGGCCAGCAAGACCGTGTCACGGAAATCCTACACGCGCTTGATTGGGGCGGCCGCCTGCGTCTCCCTTGCCGGGCTTGTGTGGATTGTGAGCGGCGTCACACCACAGCGTGCCAACGCGGCGAGTGAGCCGAGCGTCGGCCCCGCGCCTCCCCGGCCATCCCAAGACCCACCTGCTCCTGCGCCGCCGCCGACACCAAGCCTCGAGACGTTCACCGCGCAGGTTCAGCCCGGCGACAACCTGTCGACGATCTTCCACCGCCACGGGTTCGCTGCCCGGGATTTGCACCTCCTGGTGGAAAGCGGCAAATCGGGGAAGCGGTTGGCGAAGATCCACCCGGGCTACGAGATCGAGTTCGGTCGAGACGCCGAGCGTAACCTAGTGCATCTCGAATACCGACCGGGACCCTGGGAAACGGTGAAGTTCCAGCGGATCGGGGACGAGTTCGAAGTCTCGACCAAGTACAAGGAACCCGACGCCGTTCGAAGCTACGCCCATGCGAGCATGGACCACTCGCTCGCCCGGGCGTGCCAACGTATCGGACTCGACGACAAGTTCGCGATGCAACTGGCGAACATCTTCAAGTGGGACATCGACATGTTCCTGGATATCCGCGACGGGGACGAGTTCCACGTCCTGTACGAAGAACAACGGCTCGACGGCGAATTCGTAGGGTTCGGCGACATCCTGGCCGCCGAGTTCGTCAACCAAGGCAGGAGCTACAGGGCTGTACGCTACGTCGACACCGTGGGCAACGCGAGCTACTACAGCCCGACAGGCAAGAACCTGCGCAAGGAGTTTCTGCGCGCACCGTTGGACTACTCGCGCATCAGTTCCAACTTCAGCCGCGCGCGCCTCCACCCGTTGTGGAAGCGTACGATGCCGCACCTCGGCATCGACTACGCGGCGCCTTCCGGAACCCCGGTCAAGGCTGCGGGTGCTGGCGTGGTCAAGGCCCGCGCCAAGTCGTCGTCGAAGGGCAACTACATCGTGATCCAGCACGGGGAGCGGTACCAGACCAAGTACCTGCACCTGTCCCGGTTCGCGCCGGGCATCGAACCCGGCCTCCGGGTCGAACAGGGCCGGGTGATCGGCTACGTCGGTGCCACCGGCTGGGCCACCGGCCCGCACCTGCACTACGAGTTTCTCGTGGACGGCGTACATACCAATCCGAGTCGGGTGTCCATGCCCCCGGCGGAACCCATCGACGCCGCCGAGCGCGAGCGTTTCGACGCAGCGACATCCGCGCTTCTCGGATCGCTTGCGAGTCACAAGGACCGCCAGCTCGCCTTCCTGAGTCCATCGGAATCGCCAGGCGAAGACTAGGCGCCTCCGAACATCGCCAGCGTCCATGCGTTACGTAGGTGTCATGTCGGGTACCAGCGTCGATGGCTTGGATATCGCTCTTGTCGACATTTCCACCGACATGGCCCCAGGGGCGCCGCGCATAGTCGAATCCACAACCGTGGCGTTGCCGGACGCCTTGGCCGCCGCCGTCGTCGCCCTTAACAGTCCCGGTGACGACGAAATCGACCGTGCCGGAACTTGCGACGCCGCGCTCGGCGAGTTCATCGGCCAGTCCGTTCTCGGATGCCTGGAACACTGGAACATCCCGCCAGGCGACATCCGGGCCATCGGTTGCCATGGCCAGACGATTCGCCACCGGCCCGACTCGACACCCCCGTTTACGATGCAGATCGGCGATCCGAACCGAGTCGCGGAGGTCACCGGCATCGACACGGTCGCCGACCTGCGTCGCCGTGACATGGCTGCCGGCGGCGAGGGCGCGCCACTCGCGCCGTTGTTCCACGACGCCCTGTTCCGGGATGCCGAACGGCACCGGGTCGTGATCAACGTCGGTGGCATCGCCAACGCAACGATATTGCCTGCAGCGTCGGATTCGATCGTCGGTTTCGACACCGGTCCGGGCAATGCGCTACTCGACGCCTGGTCCCGGCATTGCAGGGGCGAACCCTATGACCGGGGTGGCGCTTGGGCGGCGCAGGGAAAGGTGGCACCGAAGCTCATGGCAGCGCTTGCACACGATGGGTTCGTGATGCGGGCGCCCCCGAAGAGCACCGGCAAGGAACTCTACAACCTCGACTACGTCATCCGGATGGCCACGCCGTTCGACCATCCGCCCGAAGACGTCCAAGCCACGCTGCTCGAGTTCACGGCCTGGAGCATCGCGACCGCCGTCGAGCGCTGGGGACCCGGAACCGGCGATGTGGTCGTCTGCGGCGGCGGTCGGCACAACGACGCCCTGATGAAACGTCTTGCGGCGAACCTGCCCGGCTACGGGATTCTTCGCTCAGATGATCTGAACGTCGACGGCGACGGTTTGGAAGCGGCCGCATTCGCCTGGTTCGCGCATCGCACCCTGACCGGGCAACCCAGCAACGTACCCGCCGTAACGGGCGCCAAGGGCCCGCGGGTGCTGGGTGCCGTATACCCGGCCGGGTAGGTGTTAGATCGCGAAGGAGTTCCCGCAACCGCAGGTGGAGGACGCGTTGGGATTGGTGACCACGAACTGCGCGCCCGATAGATCTTCCCTGTAGTCGATCTCGGCCCCGGCCAGGTACTGGTAGCTCATCGGGTCCACCACCGCCGTTACGCCGTCGCGCTCTACGATCGAGTCGTCCGCCGCGACGCTGTCGTCGAACGTGAACCCGTAGGAAAAGCCGCTGCAGCCGCCGCCGGTAATGAACACGCGCAGCTTGAGGGCGACGTTGCCCTCGTCTTCGATCAACTCGCGTACCTTGCCCGCGGCACGGGAAGAGAACTGTATATCTGCGTCCATCGTGGCGATTATACCCAACCGTCGACGTCCCAATGCTGTTGACGGGTACCGAGGTACCGACGGGGCGTCCCGGGCATCCGGCACCACGCCAAGTCGCGGTTTATAGTACCGACCTGCTTTCTTCCCACAGGCTAGAGGTTCGCCCTGTCGTCTACTCGCCGATCGCCCGTGACCGTGGCCATGGAGTTCCTTCGCCGCCAGCTTTCCGAGAGTGCAGCACTCCCGGAACTGTCGGTTCTCGCGGTAGCCGTCGGGTTGGTGACCGGCGTCGTCGTGCTGCTGTTCCGGGGTGCCATCGACGGCGTCAGCTGGCTGCTCCATGGCCAGACCACCGACGGTCACGCGTCATTGGGTCTCGAATGGCGAGTGGCCCTGCCCGTCC
>JAPPKV010000334.1 GCA_028819775.1 Gammaproteobacteria bacterium
ACACAACCCAGCTCGAACGAGATCTGGACGAAGTGCCTGACCGCACCCGGGTGGACGTGAGGTTCACCTGGCTCAACCCGGACGTATCCTTGCGCGTGTCGGCGTTCGTCGACAATCTCTTCGACGCGAACAACCTGCGAGGTATCGGCACGGGCGACCACAACAGCTTCTACCGGCTGACCGGCTCGTTGCTGTATCCGCGCTACTGGGGCATCGACTTGCGGAGGACGTTCGGTTCCTAATGACGCCTCTGTTGACTGTGGCGTGACCCCGCCCCAACGAGACAGGTAGCTCTTCGGGCAGGCTGTACGAACTGTTGGCCTCGAACCAGTAGGCGGTACCGGCGTCGAAGGGACTGACGTTGAAGATCGAGAGCATAAGAGCCCGACAGCCCGCCACGCCGGGGGCCCCCAAGGACTGGCGAACGTCACTGGGGCAGATCCTGGTGACGATCGAGACGGACGACGGCCTGACCGGTTACGGTGTGGGCGGAGGCGGACGAGCGGCCATGCACGTCATCGAATCCGTCATCGGGCCGGAATTGATCGGACTCGACTCGACGGATGTCGAGGGTCTGTGGGACGGGATGTACTCGCTGACGCTGGCGTATGGTCGGAAGGGCCTTGCCATCATGGCGATCAGCGGCGTCGACCTTGCCTTGTGGGACGTCCGGGCCAAGCGTGCTGGTTTGCCCTTGGCTTACGTCCTTGGCGCGGATGTGCGAACCACGGTACCGGCCTACCGGACAGGAAAGTCTCCGCAAGCTTGGATCGACGAAGGCACCGAAGGGTTCAGTGCACTCAAGCTCAGTCTCGCGATGCCGGCCAACGAGAAGGTCGGCGACGTGGTCGGCCGCGTTCGAAGGGTTCGGGAGGCACTCGGGCCCGACGTACAACTGATGGGCGACGCGTTCATGTCGCTAGACGTCGAAACCACGCTCAGGATCGCCGACGGACTCCGAGGCGTCGACCTCGGCTGGTTCGAGGAGCCGTTGCCCGCGGACGACCTGGCGGGCTACGCGAGGCTCCGGGACGAGTGCCCGATCCCCATTGCCGGAGGCGAGCACGAATACACAGCCAAGGCGTTCGAAATCCTGATGGCCGACCGGCTCCACGCCATCGTGCAACCGGATGTGTGCTGGTGCGGCGGGCTGACCGAACTCGTGAAGATCTACCGGTTGGGCGAACAGTACGGCGTGAGGGTATGCCCCCATAGGGGCAGTGAAATCTGGTCCCTCCACGCGATCTGCGCACTGGATCCTGACCCGCTCGCGGAATCCGGCCGGGAGTGGATGACCTGGGTCAAGGATCAACCGAAGATAGTCAATGGCGAGATTTCGCTGGGGCGGGGAGTGGGCTTCGGCGTGGGTATCGACTCGGATGGTTGTGGGGGAGGTCCGTTCACGCATTGACGGCGGCGGACTCAAGACGGACAAATGCCATCATGTACGCTGAAGTGATGTCATGCTGTCATGATTAGAACCCAGATCCAGCTGACGGAGTCAGGCTAGGGCGCTGAAGGAACGGGCGCGGTTGGAGGGACGGTCGGTGGCGGACCTAGTGCGAGTCAGCGTGACCGAGTACTTGGCCCGACATCCCGCGCAGAACCGGGATGACTTGGTGCGCCGGGCTCGGGAACTACTTGGGCGCTACCACTCTAGCAGTCCTGATCTTGCCGAGAACCACGACCGAACAGCGTTTCCGCGTGGTGCCGCATCGAAGCGGCGGCCACGACACCTGAACTCGTCGCGCCTGCACTATCGCATGGGGAACGGCTGGTAGGGATAGGCCGCCAGTGCGGCCTCGTCGAGGTCAATGCCCAATCCCGGTCCCTTCGGCACGTCGATATACCCGTCGACGATGCGCCAGGGGTCGCGGGCGATTTCTTGGCCGAGATCCTCCAAGTTAACGAAATACTCGGTGATCAGGAAATTCGGCATCGTCGCTGCAGCGTGCAGCGTAGCGGCCAAGCCCACGGTGGTGCTGTTGTAGTTGTGCGGCGACACGGCGACGAAGTACGCCTCGGCCATCGCCGCAATTTCCTTGAGCTCCAGAATGCCGCCGACGTTGCAGACGTCGGGATTAATGATGTCGGCGGCGGCCCGTTCGAACACCTCGCGGAACTCGAACTTGGTGTAGAGCGCCTCGCCGGTGACAACGGGAATGTTGATGTCGCGTTTCGCCCGGGCCAGGGCGGGCACGTTCTCGGCCAGCACCGGTTCCTCGAACCAGAACGGCTCGGCACTCTCGATGGCGCGGCCAATCCGCACGGCGTGCATCGGGGCCAACCGCCGGTGCATCTCGACGAGAATATCCACATCGGTCCCCACCGCGTCGCGAACCGCGAGCACGTTTTCGATGGCGCGTTGTTCGACGTCCTTGTCGACGAAGGTCCGCCAGGGGCCGGGCGCGGGATCGAACTTCAACGCGCTGAAGCCGCGATCGACGATCGCAGCGGCCCTCGCACCCAACTCATCGGACGACCCGGCGCCCCCGGACCAGCCGTTTGCGTAGACCCGGATGCGGTCGCGGCAAGCGCCGCCTAGGAGCGCGTGCACGGGCATCCCGGCGACCTTGCCCTTGATGTCCCAGAGCGCCTGCTCGAGCCCGCTGATCGCGCAATAGAGATCCATCGATCCCCGCCGTGCGGCGAAGTCGTCGAAGGTCGTCTGCGTGAACTCCTTGATGCGACCCGGATCACGTCCGATCAGGTAGCGCTTGAGTTGATCGATGTGTGCGGTGACCTGAAGGTCGCGATCCGACTGCGTGTAGCACTCGCCCCAGCCGTAGACGGCCTCATCGGTGTCGATTCGAACGAAGCAAAGGTTCTTGCCGCTTCCAGGGTGGACCAGGAAATGTTGTACATCGGTGATCTGCATCGCGTCACCTGCGTTCTCCCTACGGGCTGGTATTGTCCCGTTACCCCGTCACTTCCACGCCACGCCAGAAAGCAACCCGCCCCTCGATCTGACGCGCGGCCTGTTTCGGTGACGGGTAGTACCAGACGGAGTCCCGATTCGTCTCGCCGGCCACGATGAGATGGTAGTAGTGCGCCGTGCCCTTCCACGAGCAGATGGTGGTCGTCTCGCTCGGCGCCAAGAGGTCGTCGTCGAGCGCCGAACGCGGGAAGTAATGGTTGCCCTCGACCACCACCGTGTCGTCGCTTTCGGCGATCATGCGACCGTTCCACACCGCCCTCACGCTACGGTCTCCTCGTGCGGGAAGACCAACGGCGTGCCGCGCAAGCTGATCCGGTGCAGGAGCCGGGTGTCGTCGGGACCCGTTGCGGCGGCTATCGGCGAGGCGCTGTGCATGGCCGTCGGGTTGTCCCACAGTATGAGATCGTTGACCCGGTACTTGTGGCGTGCCACGAACCGGCCGTGGAAGGCGTGGTCGCACAATTCGTGCAAGAGCGACTCGGCTTCGGCCTGCTCCATGCCGACGATCCCCTGGCTCGTGCCCGTGATGGCGTACAGGGTCTTTTGGCCGGTGATCGGGTGTCGCCTCACCAGCGGATGGGTGACGGTCGCGCTCTGATCCCATCCCTTGGGCGGTATCGGGACATGGTCGCCCGGCCGTGCCGCCACCGATACGCCGTGGCGATGAACTACGGTCAGGTCGTCAATCCTCCGCTTCGTTGGCTCGGGGAGTGCCGCATAGGCGCCAGCCATGTCGCAGAACTTCGTCTCGCCGCCGTGGCCAGGTGCCTTTACCGAGTACAGCATGGTGATCGAGGACACCTGGTTCCGGAACGACTGGTCGGTGTGCCAATGCGCGGCACCGAGTCTGCGCGCCTTGGCGTCGATCCCGACATTGGTGATGTTCGCGATCTCGGGAAAGTCGGGATCGCCGCTCAAGCGGATCGGGTCGCCGACCCGACGGGCGAACTCCACGAACTGGGGCTTCGTTAGTCCGGCGGTTCGAAGGACGACGAATCGCTGGCGGTATAGACACAGGAGAATCCGCTTCAGAGCAGCATCCGTCAGGGAACTCACGTCGGCTTGGGGGACCTCGGCGCCGAAGTTTCCGCTCAAAGGGACCACGCGAAAGGTCAATGGGCATCCAGACTGGGCTGTTTCCAGCGCAACAGTATATGTCCCTCCACGCGTGTCCATTGAAGAGGTGTGACCCGCGTCGGATTCGGTGGCGAATTGGGGTGATCGGATGCTATGTTTTGGTACCAATTGGTAGCTCAAGGACGTTGGCAGATGGCGACCGTTCAGATCAGCGCGAGAGTGGACGAGACCCTCAAGATCGCCTTGGAGCGCTATTGCCGATCCCGTGGCATTGTCATGAACCACTTCATTCAGGAAGCGCTGCTTGACCGCTTGGAGGAACTCGAGGACATCGAGGACCTGCAAGACATCCGCCACGAACCGACTCGGCCGTTGTCCGAGGTTCTAAAGGACCTCAAGCTCGATGGCACGCTATGAGATCGAGATCAGTCGAACGGCCGAAAGGCAGTTGAGGAAACTACCCCGCAACGATCAACAACGTCTGAGCCGGACAGTCCTGACTCTAGCGATCGATCCGTTTCCTCGTGGTGTGAGGAAGCTATCCGGCTATGACGATGTCTATCGGATCCGTGTTAGAAGCTACCGAGTCCTCTATAGCGTCTCGACGACGACTCTGATCGTCATCGTACTGAAGGTGGGACAGCGCAGGGATGTCTACCAGTAGACACCGTCGCTTTGGCGGGGTGTACGACAAATCGTTGGTGAGTGGGCGCTAACGTCGTCATGCGGCGAT
>JAPPKV010000366.1 GCA_028819775.1 Gammaproteobacteria bacterium
AGACCCTAGGATCATACGATTCCTGGGACGTGAGTTTCGATCATCATGCGGGTGAGTTGCTCGCCTCGCCGTGAGATTCTCTCAATGTCGTCGTCAGGCATCTTCGAGAAATTGGTCGGGTAGTCGATCACGTCTTCACGCCGAACGAGGTCGGGCGGGACGATCATGTCAAGTCGGTCGTCTTGCTGACCGAGGAATGGGAGGACAAAACCTTCGAGATTGCCCATCTCCCCGTGGCGGTAGATGAGTCGTTTGCCGGTGTCTTGGACTTTGCGGTATACGGATTCAAAAGATCGCTTCATTCGAGTCGTCCACCAGAGAGGATACTGGTTGGCATCTAGGACCCCCCGTCCGGCATCGGCGGAGATGATGTAGTCGACGGGATGGACGTTCGTACTGTGGTCGGGGTTTCGTCCAGGTTCGAGACAAGAGGTGCCGAGATTGTCGAACACCCCACCGTCGGTGAGCAGGAGGCGTTGCGCGGTGATGAGGCCGTCGCGCTCAATAAAATCCCATCGGACATCTAGTGCCGGGAGCGCGACCGGGTATGCGGCGGACGCTGCAACCGCCAGCGAGACGGGCACTGTGTTGTCCGCAAGTCGTCCGTAGCGGGAACATCCACTCTCGACAGACCCGAACCGGAACGCAGACCCAGATCGCAGGTCGCAGGCGTTCAGGATGACGTGAAGGCCGCGTTTGGGTTCGCTGATAGGGCTGTCGCCGACAATGCGAGCGATCACGTCTCCGACTGCTGTGGTGCGGTTCATCCACCGGCGCTGGAGAGGTTCCGCTTTGGTTCGGGGGCATCCGATTAAGCGGTGGATTCGGCGCGCGGTTGTCCCGATGATCGCAACGATCGTTCCAACGACTGAGGTGATCGTGCTGGCGAGGATTTGAGGTGTTCGCTTCGATGCGAACATTCGTCGGGCGATCTTCCAGTTGAGTCCTGAACGGAGAAGATCGATGACCTTGCGATCGAATGTCGCAAAATCGTCGTCGCTGTAGGCCCACATCGCACCGATGAGCGACCCGCCGGAGACAGTGGAGAGAACGTCGACATGGGCGAGCACACCCCGGTCGTGGAGAGCGCGGAGCACTCCGAGGTGGAAGGCTACGGCGCGGAACCCGCCACCGGAGAGCGCCACGCCGATTTTGTGATTCGGCTTCGATGGCACTGGCAATTGGACCGGATGGGAGACAGTCATACAGGGAAGAGGTTGATATCGGTCGTACAGGAACGCTCCAACCTTGTGCTTTGGGCTGGCGCCGCCGACGATGACCAGCAGTTGCTTTGGTAGCGGCCGGTCGGTGGCGCTGATGACCTGACTCATGCCATCGATGTCCGTCGAGCTCGGTACAGGAGCGCTATTGGGGTGGGTGTGCCACATCCCGATAGGCCTGGATCCGCCACGAGACCTATGCCGGATGGCTGCGGTTGCTTCGTCGACGCCTGCTGTGCCGCATATGAATCCTTGTGATGACGCTCGGCTGTCGGGCGGTGGTCCGAGCAGGTCAGAGACCCACAGGACTCTCAGGGCGTCGTCTCGTTCTCCGAACAGCAGTCCGCCCGTCTCCGCTCCCGGAGCGAGACGCTCGGATCTGCGGACCCAGGCGCGCATCTCGTTGCTAGCCGATGCGTCGATACGCACCTCGTAACCACCGAAAGCATCCTGAAGTACAATGTCGGGCTGGAATGACAGCGTGACCGAAGAGACGGGCGTCTCGGTTGACGGTAGCGACACGAACGTCGCTGTCATGTCGGTCCGGGCGCCGGCCAGTTGGTCGGTCGCTGTGAGGAACATAGTCGAGGCGAGCGAAGTCACCTCTGCACCCGAGCCAGAAAATGTCGGGTCAGAGCAGCCCGGTTCCGGAAAGAACAGATCGCTTCTCGGCTCTTCAGGCCAGAACTCCTCGGCGTACTGGCGCAGGTGCGGTTTTCGTGCGGCGGTGAGCTTCGCCTTTCTGACGGCGTCTGCGGGGCCGCCGGTGGCCTGCGGCCGTGTGGTGACGATGAGTCCGTTTCGGGCTTGGTGGCCAATCATCATTGCGACAAGTGAGGCCGATGTCCGTCGTCCAAGACGGAGCATCTCGAGGCGTTTTGAAACGGTCGGGGATGCTGTGACATCGAACACTACGTCTGCTCCGTTAGACCAGTCCGTGCCTGCTGCGGGGTTAACCGCGAGGTCAGTCCACTCGCTGACGACGTTGAGGTTGGGACGAATGCGCCGCAACCGAGCCGCTAGAGCCGCTGCCTTGGCCTCTCCGATGTCCTCGTCCTCATAGTTCTGGCGCCCAAGAACACCGGGCGCAACTCTCGAGTTGTCACGTAGGACGAGACGGCCCACTTCGGCCCGGCAAAGGTGCTCCGCGATCGTGCCACCGAGCGCGCCGCAGCCCCACACTTCGACGGTCTTGCCCTTCCACCACTCGATAGGAGAGTTCTCGTCACGCCCACGGGTGACTTCAGGCCGTGCTTCACGCACCGGGCACCAGTCCACACGGGCCACTTCGGCCCAGTTGGGTAGCGCTCCAAAAAGCTTGTTGCGGGAGATGCTGAGTTCGGGGCTGTCGTCGTCTCTTGGCAACGAAGCCCAAAAAGAGTCGATGCTGTCACCGTCGATCCGCCAGACGCTAAGATGTTGATGGCGTGCTTCGCCAGCAATTCCCCGCATGGGTGTTCCTACGACCACGTGCATATGCTCTGAGTCGCTGTAGTCCTTGAATATCGAAAGAAGGCGGATAAAGTTATCAATCGATACTTGGGCCGCGATCAACTCGTTGAGCAGCGACAGAAGGAAAATCGGGTACTCCATTGGCATCGGCGTGCCCAACAGCACGGCAACCCCGAAAGGAGTCCGCTTGAAGTCGTCAGCCGTCAGACTGTCGAGCGCTTTCCATTCGACGATGTCGTAGCGCTGATCGCCGCGCCGTTCGAGGAACGCGAGTCCAATCCAAGGCCCGTCCGATACTGCCGGCGTGTCAATCCGTGGCACGAACATGGGAGTACCGCTCACTACATAGGTGACCGGTGGGTGGACGGCAGCACCTATCGGGTCGAGTTCGCCTTTAGCGGCCGCGCTCAACCAGGCGAGTAACCTTTGGAGGAACCCGTACATCCCGTCGCTTGGATTCCACTCGGCCTCCGTAGACTGATAGAGGCATAGCACACTGCCCCATTGGACATGAGGAGTGCCCTTCCACCGTGTGTGGTTCGACTCTACACTCGCGGGTTGAAACGGAAACCCCGGACGAATGCGGACTCGAAACCGTTCTCGCGCCCGAATCGTGATACCACCAGAGGCGTGCTCGGTCCCACGGCAATCGACAGTCAACCCGACAACGACATCGTTATCCTTCTCGTTGACCGATAGAACGCGAATGGCGCCCTGCCGGGCTGCCTCAACAGAGCGAAGTTCGCCGAGCGCCTGTTCCTGGCCGGGAGTCACCGTCGCCCGAAACCGACCGTCGCCCCGATCGGTTCGTTGCCGCCTCTGGCCTCTTTGATTGCATCGGCAGCTTCGGACGTACCGATGTCGGCCTCGCCGCTGAACAGTGAGATGCCGTCTGGGGTGACCTCGAATGCGATCGGCTCATCGCTGTTCTCGTCGTCACCGGTGCACAGGAACCCGCTCGGTGCGATCTCCTCGTAGCGCTCCTTGGCGACAGCGTGCGGCGGGTTGTCACCGGATTTGTTCGAAGACGGAACCTTCGTAGACGAGGACACGACCCAACCCTTCTTGCTGGCAGCCTTCTCAACTAGGTCAAGGATGTCCTGCTTCAGGACGGGCTCTTCGTCGCCTTCTTCTTGGAAATACATGGCGGACTTCGAGCAGTGGTGGGGAGCGAGAAACACGGACCACGCCTTGTCGTCATCGTCCGAATAGTCGAAGATCCGCTTCAACGGCGGGTAGTCAAGATCGCCAAACAGCATCAGCCTGCCTTTTGCCTCACCTGCGGCCAGAGTCACCTGCATAGCGAGGCTGGTCTTGTTCCGTTCGTTCCCATCGCTGTCGTCCCCGAAAGGGGCGTGAAAGAACGCCCGAAATGTCCCATCGAGATCGATGCCGTCTAGGACGGTTGTACTCTCACCCGGACGGTTCTTTAGGTCGTCGGGAATGTCCTGGTAGTCGTCCTCGTTGAGGATGTCGTCGTTCCCGATGACCCGGATGCGATCTCCAGAATCCGCCTCGCCGCTCTTGTTGACTTCGATGCGGCGGTTGGCCTCCGCGCAGAACTTCTCGGCGTCCTCGGACAGTTCCTCATCGCCAGCGTACTCGCGGATGATCCGGGGCGTGAACCACAACTCCCCGATCCTGCACCTCTTCAGCAGCTCGGCGAAGCCCTTGCAGTGGTCCTTGTCAGGATGGGTCAAGGCGAACACCGCTAGGTATTTCTCTCCGGCGACTTCGGGTAGGACTTCGTTAACGAGAGTGTCAACGACCGGGTGGTATGGCTCGTCGTCGTCCTCCGCGGATTCGTGATGTTGGATGTCGACCTGCACGACCATGTCGTCGGTCACCTTGATCGTGGTGCTGTCGCCACACCCCACCGGCCAGAACACGAATCCTCGGTCCGGGAGTTCAACGGTCATCGGTTTGCTCCTTCTGTTTTCTCGCCGGGCCCACCCATCGAACCCTGAGTGTGGCGAGTCTATCTTACAAACACTTGTTCGCCTCAGCAAAAGCGCGCTTCTTTGCTTCATTGACTGACTTCGCAACAATCCGATACGTGAACCTC
>JAPPKV010000482.1 GCA_028819775.1 Gammaproteobacteria bacterium
GCGCTTACCGGCGCGTCGGGGCCTGTATCTGCGCGGTGTGCCAGCGCTCGAGGTCCTGGGCGTCATCCACATCCCACATCGCGTCCAGGAGTTCGACACGCAGGTTGCTCGCAGCATGCAGGGTGGACGCAAGGACATCGGTAGTACCCCAGGGAATCCCCTCGAACAGTTCGGGTCGCGGCGAGTTCATTCCTACAAGGCAGTAGCCCCCGTCCTCCGTGGGGCCCAGTACCAAATCGGTAAAGCGTAGAGCGTCGAGCGCCTCTTCGACGTAGCTCGCGGTCATGTCGGGGATGTCGGTGCCAATCAGGACATTGACACCTTTGTCGAATGCCCAGGCCATGCGTTGCCCCAGATCACCCTCGCACTGCGCGATCAAGGGAAATCGCGATTCGCGCTGGCCGATCGCGGCACTCCGTTGCTGCCACCTCGCGAACGCTTCGACGGCTCCATCGACCCAGATCTCCGGCTCGAAGGTTCCCCTCCCCGGCGCCAGTTCCCGGAGCGTCGATGCGAGGAGCGCTTCGTAGATCCTCAAGGCGGCGTCCGCGCCTACACCGGCCGCCAAGCGCGTCTTCACCCGGCCATGCGTGGGCACACGCGCAAAGATCGCGAGCCGCCTAGCGACCGTCGTGCTACTCATCCGTAGTACTCCCTGGCCAGGGAATTCGGATCCGCCCCCGCGAAGTAGCGGAACCGCAACCACCACATGACCAGGATCGTCCGCACGATGCCGTCGCGCTCCCACCGACGTGAGGATGTGAGCAGGGGTTCCCGCAACACCATCGGCTTCGCCAGCCGGCGCAACCGACGGCACAGTTCAACGTCCTCGAGCAGCGGCTGCCGGGGAACGCCGCCCACGGCGTCGAGCAGTTCACGATGCACGAATATGCCCTGGTCGCCGGTCGCGATGCCCGAGGCGGCCGCCCGCCAGCACATCGTCCTTTCGATCATCCGGTAGGGCCACGATCCACCATCTAGGCGGACGCTGAAGAACCCCCAACGCGGCTTGTCCAACCGATCCAACAACGCCGCCACGACCTGCTGCGACAAACGCGTGTCCGCGTGCATGAACCAGAGCCACTCGCCATTGGCCGCAGGAACCCCGGCGGCCATCTGCATCCCGCGGCCCCGGGGTGCCGATACGACCCGACCAGCGTCCTTCGCCACGGACACGCTGTCGTCGTCGCTGCCGCCATCCACCACGACGATCTCGAGGTCCGTGTCGCGAAGATCGTCGATCAAGCGACTCAAAGGTACCGCGTCGTTGAACACGGGAATGACCACGCTGATTCCGCCCCGGGCCATCAGCGGTCCCCGTCCGTCTCGGCAAACTCCGCCGCGGTGTCATAGACACGAAGGGATCGGGCCACGACGCGTTCGGCATCCTCGGCCAAGAGCAATCTGGCCGCGACCAGTGCGCGCACACACTTCCGGGCCCGACGCTCGACCACTTCCCGCGCTGCCAACTCGCCGACGAACAGACTGAACCCCACGAAGACGGCCGGCAGTTCCGGCGCGCCGTGGTCGGGATGGCGAGGATTCCACCCCGTGTGGCATCCGATGGGGAGTCGGACTTCCGGCAAACGTATACCTGCGAGTTCGTTCAATGAAGTGTCCACATCGGAGACCAGACGCGCATAGGGACGCCCTTCGATGGCGGGAAAAACGCAAACCCCCTCCCCCGCCCGCTCACCTAGGTCAAGGGCTGCGAGACCCCCAAGCCGGTCCGGATCGAGCCCCTCGAAGCCGTCGACCGCAGCGAACTTGCCGAGCACAACCCGCCGTTCGACGAGGGTGGCCTCGTGCAGGGTCGGCACCTTCGAGTCGGGCGGCGGTTTGCCATTTGCAGCCCACGCGTCGAGGTTGGCGAATGCTGCACGCACCAGAGGCGAATGGTCGACGACGTTGAAGTTGTAGCGGGCCTTCTCGCCCGTCACCGCGAAGGTATTGGTTGGCGGCAGGACTCCGTTGACGTGATGCGTACCCGCGAAGAGGTAGTTGCGCTCCGAAGGGTGCGGTTTAAGATCGCGTGCGCCGTCGGGGGAGACGTGCGTGAGCGCTGCATCCCCCCGCCAGTATTCGAAGGAGGTGTTCGTGATGACCACCTTCGGGATGTGCGCCAGATTGTCGTAGAGACCCCCGGAGGAGCCACTCGCCGGATCGCGAACGGCTGTACCCGAGAACGGGAAGCGCTGGCCCGCCGCCGGGACTCCGGCGCTGGACGGTTGGGCGAAACGATGGTTGAAGTCGCCTCGCTGGCCACCGGCGATATGCACATGCACGCCGTCGAAGACCCGGTTTCCCGCCGAGTCCGTATTGAGGCCAAGGTGCAGCAAATGGCGCAGGACACGACCGGTCTGGGATGCCCCGAACGCCAATACCGTCGGACTGGCCGTCGCACAGGGACCGTCGCCGGCCCGAAGGCTCTCGGCCGCATCGCGCAAAGCCAGCAAGGCGCACCCCGTGACGCGGGCACCCCGCGCACGGTAGACGAGCGTGTAGATGCGGCCTTTCTCGAAACCGCCATCCAAGCGGATGAACTTCCCGCTCGGCTCGACGGCGCCTTCGGTGTCCCGGGCGAAACGCCATCGGCATCGATCGATCTCGATCAACGGCGCGTTGTCGTCGTCGCGGACGAAGAGCCGCGCCTTGGGATCGTCGAGATCAGCCGGCGGATAGGTGACCTCACCAAGCTGGCCAAAGGAAACGAACGGCCGGTCTGTTCCCGGTTGAACCCGACAGACCACGTCGCCTTCGACCGGTTCGCCGTTTTCGAGCACTTCCGGTGCGTCCAACCGGAGGCCCGCCGGCAAGTCCCATTGCCAGCCGATCGAGGCAAGCGCGAAGCCGCGCCGGAACAGGAAACCATCACCCGGCGCACACGGATCCTCCAGAAGATCCGCGGGCCGCGCGCGATTCAGGATGGAGAACGCCAGTCGTCTGCCTCGATTCGGGACATCGACCAGGAGTTTCCCTGCCGGCCTCTCCCGCGGCGCGACGATGGTGTAGTCGCCGCTGAAGCGCACGCACCCATGCTCGTCCCGGGGCGCGTGCCCGAGGTCGACGATCCCGACGTTGCGGGGATCGGCGGGATCGACCGAGTAGCGGACCCGTCCTTCGAGGATCTCGAAGACGCCGAAGCCGCCGAAAGTCCGGCCGTCGGCGTAGATCCTGCGGGACTCGACTTGCCATGTGGTCATCGGGACGATGGTCGCTCTTGTTTCGTGGCCTTCGCAACCGCGACCGGTCCGACCCGAACCTCAGCGTGCCCGCCGCTAGGAGACCAACGACGGGCCCGACAGCAGTCCAAGTCCGGTCATAACGGCCGCAAGAGCCGCCACGCCGAACGAGACGGCGAGCAGCGCATTCAATGGCCTCGTGCGCCGTGCCAACAGCCAGAACGACGTGGCGAGGAAGCCGATCAGCGCCAGGTAGCGGAGCCGACCCATCCACGCGAACGCGGTGGTTTCCGCAACCCGGACCTCCAACGCGTCGGGTTCCGACATCTCGAAGACGGTCAACGCGACGGGGGGATCGACGATCAACGAAGCGACCCCCAGCCAGACATATGCTGCCAGGCACCAGAACGACCGGCTCATCGTGGTGACGATCTGCCTAGGGTCGAGGGATTCGCCGAGCCAGTTCAGCATCGCCCCGCAAGCCAAGCCGAACACGGCCACGAACGCCGTCGTTACCGCCGCCACCATCACCACGGTCACGTAGGCCGTAACCCGCGCGATCACGAACACCGGATTGGGACCGGCGAACAGCCCGTCGATCCCGATGACGGCAAAGGCCGCTAGCCCGGCGAACCAAACCAAGACGGGCAGCAAGGCCAACTTGGCCAGGCGCTCCAGCCACTTCACCATCTGCCGCTCAACGACTTGGCTATTTCCACCGTCACGAACGCTTCGACGACCGCGGCCGTAGCCAGGGCGACCAGACCGAAGACCAGCACCGTCCCGAGACGCAGTGACTCGAAAGCCCTCCGATCGACTGCCGAAACCCCGAACGCGAGTCCGATACCTCGCAGGCCGACAGCCCCGGCAACGCAAAGCGCACCCAGTTCAAGTACGCCGTGCGGCAACAGAAGATAGGCGACATCCACATGGGACATGCCCGACGTCCTGGCGAAGCCGATGAGCTGGCCGACGGCGAGGCCGTTACCGAGGAGCACCACGATGGTCACCAGGCCGGCTGACAAGACCCCCAGGAGCAGAATAAGAAATACGGTCATATTCCGTCTCAGGATGAACGCAAAGAGCTCCCAGCCAGCCGGCTCCGCGCCGGGCGATCTGTGCGCGACGACGGGCGGCGTCGATTCGGCAGGCATGGCGGTGATCCATTCCGCGATGGCGATACCCGCCACCAAGCCGACCACCAGAACAAAGACGGCACCGAGGAAACTGCCGACCCAGCTGTCGTTTGCGAGTGTCGTTGCCAGCACGGAACAAGGACTCGATAGTGCCGTTCCCCGCGCGCCGTCCTCCGGCGTCAACGCGCGGGGGTACGGGCACTACGTCATTGGACAAGAAACGTTGTCGCTGGCGCCCCGGGCAGTGCACTCAAGGTCACGTCCACCATTTTCCGGACGACGAACCCCGTGTGGCCCCCGACGCAGACCTCGTCGACCATCCGGCCGTCCTCGTAGCTTTCGCAGAACACCACCGTGGCCCAGTGGATCACGTTGGACCGGAGTTCGACGTTTC
>JAPPKV010000479.1 GCA_028819775.1 Gammaproteobacteria bacterium
GAACGCATGAGACGATCGGAACACCTTGGGGGAGTCCAGAAATGAGCGACGAGCAAACGGTGCGGGAGGAGATCACGGCGTGCTACCGCTATTCGGCGGGTCTCGGATTGAACGAGCTGTCGTCCGGCAACCTAAGCTGTCGTTTCGAGGACGGCATGCTGATTTCGCCGAGCGGGGCGTCGGAGGCGAACATCGCGCCGGAACGCATCGTGCGCGTTTCGCTCGACGGCGATTGGGAAGGCGACGTCAAGCCGTCGTCCGAATGGCGGATGCACGCGGAGATCTACCGGCAGCACGAACGGGCGCAGGCGGTGGTGCATACGCACTCGGACCACTGCGTGGCGCTCTCCTGTCACAACGAGCCGCTGCCGGGTTTTCACTACCTGGTGGGATCTTTCGGCGGCGACGATGTGCCCTGCGTGCCGTACTCGACGTTCGGCACCGAGACCCTTGCCCAGGATGCGGCATCCGCCTTGAAGGACCGCAACGCGTGTCTCCTGGGCAATCACGGCATGATCTGTCGGGCGGGAAACCTGAAATCGGCCGTGGAGCTGGCTCAGCGTCTCGAGATCATGTGCCGGCAGTACCTGCTCGCCCGTCAATACGGGGAGCCTGATCGCTTGACCAGCGCGCAGTGGGACGAGTTCTTCGATCGCGCCCGCAAGGTGAGTTACGGGCGCTACATCTGATCGGTCGTTCAGATTCGATCAGAGACCGTTACACTGGCATTCGCAAAAGGCAATAGGAAGCACTATGTTCAGTTTCGAGGGTTACCGGCCGGTGGACTTGAGTCCGCGTCTCAAGGCCCGGGTCTATCGCGTGGATGGCTCGATCGAGGAAGGCAATACCGATCCGTACGGCAGGCCCTGGGTCATGAAGGAGGGCCGGTTTCCGGCGGACAATTCGCTGTTCACCCTGTATGCGGCCCCGCCCGGCGGTGACGAAGCCTGGCACCAGGAGCGCATGACCACGCACCACGGTGCCCACCTGCAGGGCGGCAAGGGTCATATCAGCCACTGGTCGGGCGTCCCCGAGGACATGAAGGGGTTGTGGGAGATGCCGCTCACGACTTTCATCGGGGAGGCGTCGGTCTGCAATCTCAAGGATCTTGAGCCGCGCGCCATCGCCGACCCGAGCGAATACCCCCTTGGCGCAGGGATGGCGATGAAGAGCCGGGAAGGCGACGTACGCGGCCAGGAGATCAAGCCGGAACATCTCGGCAACGTACACATCGGCGACATCGTGCTGATGACCAGCCCGTTTACCGGCCTCGAACAGCCGTGGCTATCCACGGCCACCTGCGATTGGCTGATCAACGACCGCAAGATCAAGATGCTGGGAATCGGCGCGCCGGGTATCCAGTGGCAGTACGACTTGAAGCTGCCCGCGCCGGACAACTCGCC
The DNA here is from genome assembly GCA_028819775.1 of Gammaproteobacteria bacterium. Next base: position 1,404 of record JAPPKV010000479.1, read on the forward strand.
CATCCGGCGGGCGCTCTTGGGCGCGAACATTCCCATCGCCCACCCGTTGGCGAACATCGACAAGCTGACCCGGGACAGGGTGTTCTACGTCGGTTTGCCGCTCAGGTTCACGAAGTCGGAAGCCAGTTTCATCCGGGCCATCGCCCTGGAAGCGGAATAGGAAGGGGGAGGAGAAAATGATCAGTCTCGAAGGATATCGAATCGTCGATTTGAGCTGGGAGTTGGTCTCCCGGGTTACCCGCATGGACCAGACCGTCGAAGAAGGCAAGCGGGACGTCTACAACATGCCCTGGATCGTCGAGGAGAGCTACAACGAACAGGACGGCACCATCGAGCATCTGGTGGCGTGCAACGTGGGCACCGTCGGCGCGTGGCCGGTGGGCGGGGTCAGCGGCCACATGGGGTCGCACGTCCAACTGGGCATCGGCCACAACGACAACTGGACCGGCCTGCCGGAAGGCATGAAGGGCATCTGGGAATTGCCGGTGGATGCCTACTACGGTGAAGCCTGTGTCTGCAAACTGGACCATCTGAAGGGGCAGGCGATCCTGCCGGAGCACCTCGCCAACGTACGCCAAGGCGACATCGTCTTGATGGGCAGTACCAATACGGGCGACGACACCCCCTGGATCGAGGGTGACACCGCCTATTGGCTGGCCGAGGAGAAGAAGATAAAGATGCTCTGCGTCGGCGTGCCCGGGATTCGCTGGGAAACCAAAGCGCTCGACCCGGAGCCCGACAACTGCCCCACGCACCGGGCCATGACCGGAAACAACATCCCCATCGTCTACCCGCTGGTCAACATCGAAGCCCTCACTCGGGATCGCTGCTTTTTTCTGAGTCTCCCGCTCAATGTCGAGCGCATGGAAGGCACCTGGGTCCGGGCGATCGCGATCGAAGAAACTTAGGACGCTAGGCCGTAGAGACACGCGCAGGGGACGGGCTTGTCCCGTCCCGCTGATAATGGCGCGCGTTGGTGGACGCGGGGGGCGATGGGACTGGTCTCTAGGTCGATACCCCCGTGATGTCCGTCAGCGGGAAGTCCGATCCCTTGAACAACAGGGGTTCACCCGAGGTTTTCGCCAACGCGTAAGCGAAGCAATCGCCGAAGTTGAGGCCGGCGGGATGGCGCCCTTTGCCGTAGGTCCGAAAGGCCGTACGGGCAACATACGCCTGGTCTGCATCGACAGCCACCAGGTTGATGTCTGCCTTTGCGATGAACAGGTCGAGATCCCGGACGCCATCCGGACCATGACGTGAGTCGATGACCATCGATGTTTCGAGAAAGGAGGCAACCGATAGAAGGCACGTGTCGGCCGCGTCGATGACTCGATTGAAGGCGCTTCGCTCGGGCTCGTCCCCCAGTATTGCCACCAAGGCCGATGTGTCGATAACCATCAGGACGGCAGTCCGTGCGCGTCGTAGCCGATGATGTCATCGGGTTCACGGTTGTCGCGAACCGGCAGCGATGCGCAGTGGCGCGCGATCTCGTCGAGTTCGTCGCAGAGGTTGCGGCCCGTACGTTGTCGGCGGACCCGGGCCAGACGATCGCTGAGCGCCTGGGTCACCGCCTGTGTCTTCGTCTCGCCCGTCAGGCTGGCCAGTGTGCTCGCGAGTTCCTCGGTCGCCTTGTTTCTGATGTTCAGTGCCATGGTCGATTTCATTACGTGTGGACTGAAGGCTGCATTGTATCATCAGAGTGAACGCTCTGGACCGATCCGTATCGACGGTTTGCGGTAGCGAGTCTTCTGCTTGGCGATGTTCCTGCGTTGTACGATGGGTTCGATGAGGCCCCGTCGTCTTGGCGAACACCCGTGAGTGCCACTTCTCTGTCCGGCGCCTCGCTGCATTTCGTGCGCGTCACCCACAAGACCTGTTGGGCTTTCTTGCGCCTACGCACGGCGGACGGTCGTGTTGGCGAAGGCGAAGCCACGCTCACCGGTCGCGAAGACGGGCTCGTCGCGGCGACCGAACACCTTGTCCCGTTGGCGTTTTCGGAAGCCTCGCTGCAACGCCCCGGCGCGTTCGCCGAATCTCACCCGCCGGACAATATCCAAAAGGCCGCCGTCGTGAGCGCGATCGATCAGGCGTTGTGGAGCCTTCGCGCGCAGCTGGATGGCCGATCTTTGGCGCGGACGCTCGGCGTGCAGCGCGAGCAGATACCGGTGTACGCCAACATCAACCGGCGCACGGAGGATCGCAGCCCGGCGGGCTTCGCGGCAAGCGCCCAAGCCGCTATGGCCGCTGGACACGTGGCATTCAAGGTGGCGCCCTTCGACGAGGTGAGCCCGGCGGTCTGCGCCCAGGGCGACGGCGAGCAAGCCATGCAGGCCGGGCTTGCACGCGTGGCTGCGGTGCGACAGGTCGTTGGTCCGCAAGCGCGTCTAATGGTGGATTGCCACTGGCGCTTCGACGAAACCACCGCGCAGGCGCTCAACGAGGCGGCTGCCCGGTTGGGCGTGCATTGGATCGAAACGCCGTTGCCCGAATCCGAGGCGAACATCCCCGCGCTCGTGAGGCTGCGCCGACAGGGCAACGCGCTGGGCATGCGCCAAGCGGGGTTGGAGACGAGTGTGGGGTGGCAAACGATGCGCCCCTTTTGCGAGGCCGGTGCCTATGACGTGGTGATGCCGGACATGAAGTACATTGGCGGGATCCACGAGATGCAACGTACGGCTGTCGAGTGCGAAGCGCTTGGCGTTGAGGTTTCGCCTCATAACCCGAGCGGTCCGATCTGCCACGCGGCGAGCCTGCAGGTGTCTGCCTCGCTCGGTGCCTTCGACATGCTGGAACTGCAGTTCGACGAGAGCCCGTTGTTCGACTCGCTCGTAGGGGCGCCATTCGCCCGAGTCAGCCACGGACATGCCGAACTACCGCCGGGGCCTGGCCTTGGGGTTAGATTGGCCGACGCCATCCTGACGCGCTACTCGGATCGGCCGTCGCGGAAATGGCGGCGCTAGGGCCGCCCCGGCATGCGGCGGAAACGGGACGGGACAAGCCCGTCCCCTACGACGCTACGACGCGTTGATGGCTGCCAGGCGCAGCGACTCCGCGTGATAGTCGAACCAGATGTCGCGGTACCGCTCGATGATCGGTTTCTTGGCGTGTCCAAGGCCTTGGATTTCCAGGTAGGTGTGGTCGACGCCTGCCGCCAGTAGCGCTTCGTGGAAGTCGCGGATCGTGCCAAGGTGCCCCACGTCTTGCGTCCCGCACCACATTTGGATGCGCAGCTTGCTCCTGATCTCGCGGAGGTTCTTTTTCAGCAACTCGAACGCGTCGTTGTCGATGTAGGCTTGCTTGT
>JAPPKV010000536.1 GCA_028819775.1 Gammaproteobacteria bacterium
ACCGTCACCGCAGCGGCTTCCCGTTCGCCCGCACCGGAGACACGCGAACGGGACGCAGCGAACCGACAACGCGCTCAGAATCCGACATAGGGAACCTCGATCGCCTCGAACACGCCGAAGCGGATCCACACCATGGCCACGACGACGCAAAACGCCAGGTAGCAGATGCGTCGCAGGCGGGGCCGGGTCATGTCCAGATTCCCTGGGCGATGGCCGACAGGGCGACCACGTACGCCAGGCAAAAAACTCGCATCACCGGTGTCGGAACGTTGCGCCGCCGCGCCCACGGCAGAAAGACCCCGAGTCCGACGCCGTGGCCCAGCCCCCAGACCAGATAGCCGAGCGTCAACTCGTGCCACATCCCCATGTAGACGAAGGCAGCCAGCATGGCAAATCTGGCCCGCGACGTGGAGACGAGTAGCGGCAGGTAGATGTATTGCATCACGAAGTCCGCCATCGAGCGATGCCAGCGCTTCCAGAAATCGGCCAGGTCCCGGGCGAGGTGCGGTTTGTCGAAGTTCCGCGGAACCTCGCAACCGAACAGCAGCGCCGTGCCCTCCGCCATGCGGGAGTACCCGTAGAAGGTCACGAACACAAGGGAGATTCCGAGCAACGGTTCGACCAGCAGCCGAAAGCTCCACAGCGCCGCCGCGTTCGAGCGTTCGGCCAGAACGGCGCCGACCGGGCCGGTGTATTCGATGGCGACGCCGGCAATGCCGCCGAACGCGAACAGGAAGACGAACCCCTCGAACAGTCGGACCAGTCCTTCCGGATACTCGGGGCGGCGTCGGGACTTCAACTGCTCCCAGATGCGCAGACCGTTGAACACGGGACCGGAGGGCAAGGCGGCGAAGAAGAACGTCGCCAGCAGCATCCCGGGAACGAAGTCGGAAGCGGTGCGCCGTTCCTTCAGCGCCGCAGCCACGGTCATCATCTGCCGGACGACGAAGAACGCGCTGCCGAGCATGAGGATCGGATCCGAGGCAAACGCACCGACGGCATCGGGGACGAACACGAGCAGCAGGATCGCATACGGCAGCCGGGCGTTGATGCGCGAACTGCCCATGCGCCGACCGGCAGCATAGACGCCGCCGCACAAGGCGAAAGACGCCAGCGCGAACACGAGCGCCAGGGGATGCACCGCGAACAGCAGCAGGACCCCCGGCGCGCAGCTCCAGAACAGCCGGTTCCGGGCATCGTAGGCGAACGCCGCATGCGACAGCCCCGTCGCGAGCAGGATGAGGACAAGGAAGGAAACCGGATCAACCATCGGGCGCCGATGGACGCGCGGAGAGCGCCGCCGACTGCAGGAGACGCCGCGCCATCATCGCCGTGGTCAGCCTTCCCACCGGCGAGATCGCCACGTGGCCGTCGTCGTACCACAACGGGCCGAAGTCGACGCCGGCCGCTCCGTAGAGATCGAAGAGTCGGACTTTGCCCCCGTAGCCCGAGATCAGGCGGCGAAGTTCCGCGTGATCTAGATCGTAGCCGTGCAGCGGCAGCGGCAGCAGTTCGACTTCCGCACCCGCCTCCAGCACGCTCTCGATCATCGAGTGCAGGAGCGCGACCTCGCCCCGCCGGTAGGCGGCATCGGGATCATAGGGGTAGGCGATGCCTGCCGGGGCGTTCGCCTGCCAGCTTGCGGGTTCGCGCAGCCGCGCCTCCCGGGCGACATCGGCTTCGAGCGCTTCGATGAGATCGTCCAAGGGGGCGTCGGGCTCGTATTCTCCGTAGCTGAACGCGAAGTCCGAAGGCCAGCCGGGTTCGCGGGTCCAATCCTCCCGCTTACAGGTGGCAAGCTCCCAGACCTCCTGCGGATCGCGCAGAGCCTGGTAGACCAGGGCCCCTGCCCTCAACAACATGCCTCTCAGGCGATGGCTCCAAAGATCGGCAACGCTCTCGCCGACCGTGAACGGCTTGGCAACGGCGCCTTGGACGAGCAGCTGTCCGAAGTCGAGCAGGTTGACGTCCCGTCGATAGACGTACGCTTCCGGCGCCAGCGCCAGGCCGCGACGAGCGAGGCGCTCGACGCCGCGTTCGGTCATGAACATGATCTCGAGCACCACGACGTCCGGCGGGCCCCGGTTCTCCAGGTAGTTGCCGAGCAGTCCGCTCATCGCCCTGATCGATACGTGCCCCAAGGCGAACCGGTCCACGCGTACAGGCGCGGAACCGAGTTCGGCGGTCAGAATGCCTTGCATGACCACGGGATCGAGTGCCACCCCCGACCGGCTGCTGCCGACGACGAGAACCTCTGCCGCCGGTTCGTCCGCCCGCGAGAGCAGCAGATTGCAGCGGGCCATGGCGCCCGCCGGACCGGCGCGGTTCCCGTCCAGCCAGAGAAGACCGACGACGAGCGCGGCGGCACCGGCCAGGGCGGCGACGCGCGCGGTTCGGGGAACCGTCAAGGGTCCGCCGCGGCAAGTTCGCCCAAGGCATCCCGGTCGAGCTTGCCGCGCGCCGTGACCGGCAACGAGTCGAGGAGGATGCAACGGCGCGGCACCATGTAGCTCGGGAGGCCGAGATCTTCGCCGGTGAACCGGGGCGTCTCGTCTACGCCCGCTAGGAACAGGATCAACTGGTTCGAGATGGCGGGAGGCGGGGGGTGGACGACCACGGCGAGCGCATCGGTACCCAGGAACTCCCGCAATCGATGCTCCACCTCCAGGAGTTCGATCCGGTGCCCGCGGACCTTGACCTGCAGGTCAATACGGCCAACAAAGAACAGCAGACCCCCTCTCGCCAGAACCCGGTCGCCGGTTCGATAGTACTTCAGTCCGCCGTCGTCGACGACGAAGGGCGACGGCAGACCGGGGTCGAGATAACCATCGAAGCGCTGCGGTGTGGCAAGTAGCAATTCGCCGATCAGATCGCTTCGCTCGGCGGAAACGGGGTTGATCTCGTCGTCCACGAAAAGCGCCGGCACGCAATCCGCGAAGACCGTCCCGATCGAGACCACGCCGGCATGGGAGAGAGCCGGGTCGTCCCGCCAGCGGAGCGCCGCCACAGCGACAGTGGCCTCGGTCGGCCCGTAGGTGTTCCAGATCTCGCTGCCGTCGACCGCTGCCTGCCACTCCCGAGCGAGCCGATCGGTCAGCGCTTCACCGTTGAATATGCTGAGCCGGACCGTGCGCAAGAACCTGCCCGACCGGGAGGCCGTGTGGAGCGCGACCCGCGCCTGGGACGGTCCCGAAACCCACACGGTGATGCCGTTGTCGACAACATATCCCGCCGGGTTGAAGAGGTCGATCTCCCGAGCGGGACACAAGGTGCATCCGTTCAGCAGGGCAAGGTAGACCTCGTGGGTGCTGAGGTCGAAGGAAAGCTCGCCGAATTGCGTACAGACGTCTTCCGGACGGTAGTCGATCACCGAATCCAGATTCTCGACGAAACTCTGCAGGTTGTCGTAGGAGATCGGCACGCCCTTGGGCTCGCCGGTCGAACCCGACGTAAAGAGGATGTAGGCGATGCCCTCGTCGGTGTCGGACGCGCGCCAGTCGACCGCCGCGTCTCCCGTTACCCCCGCGGAAATCTGCGTCTGCGCCAAGATGGCCGCTTCGGGGGCGATGCCCAAACGCGCGAGCAGGTCCCGTCCCGATGCGGCGCAGATCACAACCTCGACGCCCGCCTGGGCGACGATGCTGCGCAGCCGCGCCGGCGGGTACTTCGCACTCAGGGGAACGTACGGACGGCCGACGGCGATCGCCGCCCACATGGCAGCGTAGGCAGCCGCGGAACGGTCGAGCAGAACTCCCACGGGGCCGCTCTGCGCGCGCCCGGGGCGTCGCAGTTCGTGGCAGAGCCGGTCGACGAGGCGGGACAAGTCGGCGTAGGTCGCGTTCCCGTCGGATGAGCGAACGGCGATCCGGTCGGCGCGCGAATCGATCTGGGCCCGCATCCGCTTCAGAAGCGCCTTGCGACCGATGCGACGCGACATCAGGAAGTAACCCTTTCGAGATAGGCGTGAAGCGAGGGAATCGAAGTATAGTGGATCGCATCGTCGAAATCGGGATCGATGCCGAAGGCCTCGTTGACTGCGCAGAAGACGCTCATGAAACTGAGCGAATCCCACTCGCCGAGGGTATCCATCGAATCGTCGACGCCGAGCGCGAGCGCCTCGTTGCCGCTCTGTTCGCGCAATGTCGCCTCGACGATCCCGATCAGACGGGCCTCGAGGGATTCAGCCATATATCTCCCGCTCCAGAGGACGCGCGTGTTCTTCGAAGAACCTCCGTTCCGCGGCATCCCAGCCTTCGAGGCCGCCGATCTGATAGGACCGGCGCCTATTGATCTTCGAGGCCGAAAACGCGACGCACGCTGAGAGCGTCGAGGGCGAGAGCCTACCCAGCCCGCGCAGAAAGCCGGTCCAGAAATCCTCGGGCCTTTCGACCAGGTCCTCGAAGAAGAGCCGATGGCAGTTTAGGTTGGAACGGGCGAATCGGCACAGGTGCGTATTGACCGTCGTCCACAGCCAGATGTTCCGTTGTATCGCGGTCCAACCGTCCCATTGCGCATGGTCCCTGTGGCCCGGTTCGGGTTTGAGCCGGCCCAGCGAAATGAACTTCTCCCGGTTCGTCAGCGACTTGGACGGATCCGGCCAGCCGGCGGGATAGCGGTCTTCGCCGGTCATGATGGTCGACGACCGAACGAACCCCTCGCAGCGGCGGAACAT
>JAPPKV010000106.1 GCA_028819775.1 Gammaproteobacteria bacterium
GGTCGACGACCTCCTGGCAACGGCGCTGCATCTCGGCGTTGTCGCGCTGCACCGATGCGAAGTCGAGTTCCGAGTCGCTCTCGCCGGACGCCATGCTCGACGCCGCCCCGCCGCCTAGGCCGATCAGCATGGCGGGACCGCCCAGCACGATCACTTTCGAGCCGACGGGCACCTCGGCGGCCGTCACGTGATGCTCTGCAATGGCACCGACGCCGCCGGCGATCATCACCGGCTTGTGGTAGCCCCAGTCCTCCCCGTCCCGGCCACGTGCCTCGAAGGTCCGGAAGTAGCCGACCAGACACGGTCGCCCGTATTCGTTGTTGAACGCGGCCGCGCCCAATGGTCCGTCCAGCATGATTTCCCGCGCCGACGCAATCCGCCCGGGCTTCCCCCCACCGAGTTCCCAGGGTTCCGGCGAGGATCCGATTTCCAGGTGGCTGGTGGTGAATCCGACGAGGCCCGCCTTGGGCTTGGAGCCGCGCCCCACGGCCCCTTCGTCGCGGATCTCCCCGCCGGAACCCGTGGCCGCACCTGGGTAGGGGGCAATGGCGGTGGGGTGGTTGTGGGTCTCCACCTTCATCAACACGTGGCTCGGGGCCGTGGATGCCCGGTACACGTGGTCGGCTCCCGGAAAGAAGCGCGTCGTCTCGGCACCTTCGATCACGGCGGCGTTGTCCGAGTAGGCCGAGAGGATCCCTGCTCCGTTGATGCGCTGGTAGGTGTTGCGGATCATCGCGAACAGCGACTTCGGCTGGCGTTTGCCGCCGACCTCCCAGGTCGCGTTGAAGATCTTGTGCCGGCAGTGCTCGGAATTGGCCTGCGCGAACATCATGAGCTCCGCATCCGTCGGGTCGCGACCGAACTCGGCGTAGGCTTGAGCCAGATAGTCGATCTCGTCGTCGGAGAGCGCGAGGCCGAGGCGTTCGTTGGCGGCAACCAGTGCATCCGCCGGGTTGTCGGCCAGGGCAATCAGGTTCAACGACCGTGGCACGGTCGACTCGGTCAACGACGAGAAGTCGGCGTCGAATACAACCGCTTCGGTCATCCGGTCGTGCAGACACCCGGAGAAACTGAGGGCCGTGCTGCCTTCCACGTACCAACGAATCCCCCGCTCGACCCGAGCGACGGCACCCAGACCGCAGCGCTCAAAGATGTCCGAGGCCTTGCTGGACCAGGGCGAAACGGTGCCTGGTCGCGGCACAACAACACAGAACGGCTTCCCGACCCGCGCGGGCAGGTCCCGACGGGGTCCGTAAGTCAGAAGCGCGCGGGCGGTGGTCCGGTCATTGCCTGCCAATCCACGCCGAAGAATCAGGAAGTGCACGTACTCGGCGAATACGGCGTCGACACGGGGATCGAATCGTTGCAACTCGGCTAGCTTCGCGGCGAGTCGCGCACGAGAAAACGCTGGGGAGCCGGTCAGAATCTCGACGCGGAGCGGCATGAGCGCGGCCATTATACGGCGTGGCGCTTTATGCCGTTATCCGCAAACCGGCGTCATGAACCCCTACGGGCGCCGAAGAACTCAATCAACAATTGCGCGCACTCGTCCGCGAGAACGCCAGCGGTCACCTCGGGGCGATGGTTGACCCCGGGTGATTCGAACAATCGTGCGGTACTTGCCACGGCACCCGACTTGGGCTCCGGAGCACCGTACACGAGGCGCTCGATCCGGGCATGTACCATGGCACCCGCGCACATCGCGCAGGGTTCGACGGTCACGTAGAGCGTGGCCCCTGGCAGACGGTAGTTCCCCGCGGCCCGGGCGGCCATTCGCAACGCCTCGATCTCCGCGTGCGCGGTGGGATCCACCCGGGTGATCGGACCGTTCCGGCCGCGACCGACGCACTCGCCGTCGATCACCACGACCGCACCGACGGGGACCTCCCCGCGCGCACCCGCCTGTCGCGCAAGGGCCAGCACCTCGCGCATCCAGTGTTCGTGCAAGGCTAGTTCCGGGCTTCCAGGCGCGCCAGTTCGTCCTGCAGCATGCCCGCGATCCGGTAGACGTGCGACGGGAAGATGTGTTTCGGCTGTTCAATTGGCGGCGCGTCGACATCCTTGGCGTCGAGGACCAAGGTCAGGTAGGCGACCTCGGACAGCAAAGTGGTGGCCAGATCGTAGACATCCGCCGGCGCGATGTCGCGGCGGCGCAGTTCGCGACGCAGGTTCAGCTTCAACACGTCGACGTCGCGCCGTTCGCCGACCACGGTCGCGAGTTCCAGGCACTCGAGAACCCGCCGATACACGTCCGCCGGCACCTTGCCGGACTCGAACGGGGGCAGTTCACCGTACTCCGGCACCGCCTCGTCCCGGGTCAAGGCCCCCGCGACGTAGGTCGCCGCCAGTTCCAACCGCCCGTAGACATCCTCCGGTTTGAAGCGCCGATCGATGAGGTGGTTCAACTGCCGGCTGACCTGGACGATCTCGCGCAGCACATCCGCAGGTTCGCGGTCGGCGTCGAGTTCCGGCATCTCGGCCCGGTAGGTGATGCCCAATTCGCCGCGTACGGCGTCGATCTGGGCCGCCGCCCGCTCGATGACGTCGAGGACGAGCGGGGGCTGGATCTCACCCTCGGCAACGGGGAGCAGTCCCGCCCGGCTCTCGTTCACCAACTCGGCCGCCAGCCGATTGGCTTTACGCAACAACGTGAGCGCCTGGTAGAAAACGTGTCTCGGTTCCGCCTGGACGACGATCCACGGATCGGTGGTCGACTCGGGCCGGCCCATCACCTCCCGCACGAGATCCACGTCCGCCCCAAGTTGAAGGACTGCCTGGTAGAGGTGGGCCGAGGTCGTCTCCTCGGCGGCAATCGCATTCGAGGCAGCAGCCAGGGACAGAACAGCCACTATCAGATTCCGCATGATCGCTCCCGCAGCCAGCGCAGGCCAATCATATCCCCGGCGTAGAGCGAATGTCAGGACACCGGGGCGGCCGATGGCCAACGGCTTCTCGCCGACTTGGTAGACTTTGCGACAGTCCACGCCGACCGACCGAGAAGCCATGGCAACTTCCGAACCGGACGTATCCGACGACCCCATCCCCACCGAGTTCCTTGCCGAGAACGTGGCCGCACTGTCCGACGACGCCTCCCGAATGACCGACGCCCAATGGTTCGCATCCGGCGAGCCGTTTCGCTCCATGCACAAGAACAACCCCTGGCTCAAGCCGCCGGTGGGCGGCAACGGCGTGCCCGCGATGCGTCCGGACGGGTCGCTTACCGAGCGGTTCCGGTGCCCCCTGTTCGACGCGGGACGGAGCGCCGAGGGCGGCGGGTTGAACGGCACCCCGTACTACGACACGACGGTGGCACGTAAGCACAACTACTGGAAGCAGTTCAACGACCTGCCCCGGGAGACCAAGGACATCAACCAGGCTCGGCGAGATCTACAGAAGTACGGCTTCTGCCTGATCGAAGACGCCATGAGCAAGCGTCAGGTCACCTACATGCGAAACCGGCTGGAGGAGCAGGCGGAGGCGGAACGGGAGTGCGGCCTTGCCGACATGAGCCCGCACTTCCACATCATGTGGACGCTGGTCAACAAGGGCGACTGCTTCGCCAAGTGCATCGAGTTCAACCCCGAGTGGGTGCAGGGCGGCCCGCTCATCGAGCAGCTAAACAACGAACTCCTAGGCCGCGGCCACTACGCCTATTCGTTCGCGTCCAACATCGCCCGTCCCGGCAGCTACCCCCAGAATCTGCACCAGGACTCTGGCGCGATTCACCCGATTCAGACTCCCGGCGCGCCGATACTGGTCAACACCGTCTACATCATGCAGGACATGAACGAGGTCAACGGCGGCACGCTCGTCATCCCCACCAGCCACCGCCTGGTCTCGTCGGTGCGTCCCGGCGAGGAAGTCGGTCCCCTGCCGCCAGCCGTCAACATCGAAGCCAAGGGCGGCACGGTGGTCCTGATGGACGGGCGCCTCCTGCACGGCACCGGCGTCAACCATACCGACGAGTGGCGCTACATCATGACCAACTCCAACGTGAAGCCCTGGCTGCGCCAGCAGGAGAACTGGCAGTTGACGGTGGACCCGGAGGTCCTCGCCAACGCTTCCGACAAGCTACTGCAGCGGATGGGTTTCTACTCGTCGGGCCTCACCGAGATCGCCACCTACTCCTCGCCGAGGACCACGCGTACGTTGCGCCTTGCGATGGAGAAAGGGGAATACCAGCGTATTCCCGCCTTGCGCCGACCGGTCCCGGAAGACGTCAAGGAATCGCTGGGGATCTACAAGATGAAGCGCGAGATCGACGCCGCCCGGGCGGCCAAGCGGCGGGACAACGGTCGGTCGGCGTAGGGGACGGGCTTGTCCCGGCGCGCCTTACGGGGTCGACCAACCACCATACTGATGTTGCAGTGGCAAATTGTTCTACGCCATGTAGGACCAAAAACGCGTGTTTCCATAGCCCTACGCCGACGCCGGACTAGTGCAGTCCATCGTGTGGCCGCGCCTCGGGCGCAGGTAGGCCCCGAATCGGGTGTGGCCGCGAATCCTGCAACGCCTCTTAGTAGTGGAAAACCCGGGGGACGTCGTCGAGCGACTCCTGGGCCGTCCCCGCAACACCACGCTTGAAATACTGCAGTGCTTCTGCGGCGTTGCACGCCGGCTGATCATCTGCCTCCGCTGCCAACTCCGCGAATACCTCCCAGGCTTCGTCC
>JAPPKV010000007.1:0-3598 GCA_028819775.1 Gammaproteobacteria bacterium
GGGAGATCGTGAAGACGCGGGAGCGAATCAACCAGATCATCGCCGATGAAACCGGACAGCCCGTGGAACGCGTCGCGAAGGACGTCGACCGCGACTATTGGATGAGCGTCGAGGAGTCCGTCGAATACGGTTTGGTCGGTTCGATCATCAGCTCGGCGACGGAGTTGCCCGGATGATGCGCGAGTACCGCATCGACCTTGGCGAGATCAGCGTCGGCGCACTGCTCGTGCCCGCGCGAGGCACGCACCGGGTGACCTTGACCCTGGGCCACGGCGCAGGCGCGGGAATGACCCACACCAGCATGCAGGCCATTGCAGAGGCGTTCGCCGATGTCGGCATCGCAACGCTGCGCTACAACTTTCCCTTCAAGGAGCAGGGCCGCTCGCGCGTCGACGCCCAAGCCGTATCCACCGCAACGGTGGCCGCCGCGCTCGAGTGCGCACGCGACGAGTCGCCGGGGCCGCATCTTCTCGGCGGGCACAGCTACGGCGGCCGCATGGCATCGCACGCGGTGGTCGACCACGGCCTCGACGTGGCAGGCCTCGTGTTCTGCTCCTTTCCGCTGCACATGCCGCGCAAGCCCGCCATCAAACGCGCCGAACACCTAGACGGAATCGCGGCGCCCATGCTGTTCCTGTCCGGCACCCGGGACGGCATGGCGCAACCGGAGTTGCTGAACGACATCGTCACGCGCATCGGTGCCACGGTGAACTGGCTGGATACGGCGGACCACGGCTACAAGGTACTGAAGCGGACTCGTGAGCGATCCGACAGCGTGTTCGAGGAGATGGCCCACTACGCGAGTGGCTGGCTAGACGCCGTGCTGACCGCCTGACCCAGCCACACAAGGAGTCCGCATGAAGCTCTGCACCTTCACCCACGGCCAGCGAACGCGCATCGGCGTCGTGGTTGGCGAACTGGTAATCGATCTCCCCGCCGTCGCACCCGACCTGCCCGACGACATGATCTCCTTCCTCGCCGCCGGCGAGGAAGCCATGGCGGCGGCTCGGGAAGCGCAGACCAAACCGGACGTGGCGTTTCCAGTCGCCGACGTGACCCTGGAGGCGCCGGTACCGCGACCGGGGAAGATCCTCGCCATCGGTCTCAACTACGCAGACCACATCGCCGAGACGGGTGCCGAGCCGCCGAAGGTCCAGATGTGGTTCAACAAGCAGCACAACGCCGCCAACCGACCGTACGGGTCCATCAACAAACCCGCGGTTTCGGACATGCTCGACTACGAGGGTGAACTGGCATTCGTCGTCGGCAAGCGCGCCAAGCACGTCCCGAAGGAACGCGCCCACGAGGTCATCGCGGGCTACTGCTGCGGGAACGACGTCAGCGTTCGCGACTGGCAGGCGGCGGCTCGAACCATGCAAATCGGCAAGTCGTTCGACACCCACGCGCCGTTCGGCCCGTGGATCGTGACGCCGGACGAGGTCGGCGACCCGCACAATCTCGGCATCCGCACCGTCGTCAACGACGAGGTCCGGCAGGACTCGAATACGGAACACCTGATCTTCGACTGCTTCGACCACGTCGAGCACCTGACCAAGTCGTTCACCCTGGACCCCGGCGACGTCATCTTCACCGGCACCTCCTCGGGTGTCGCGGCTGCGATGAATCCGCCGCAGTGGCTCAAGGTCGGCGACGAGGTTCGCATCGAGATCGAGAGCATCGGGTTCATCGAGCACACCGTCGTTGAGGAGGACGCCTCGACCGTAATCGGTTGAGCGCGAAGAGCCGTAGGGGACGGGCCCGGGAGTCCGCGCCCTTGCGGGTGCGGGCCGCGCGGTCTGGCGGCGTTGTTCCGTCCCGCGCCGAATCAGCCACCGAATCCGCCGCTAGGAGGTCCCCACCGACAACAGGTTCTCCACCGGCTCGTATAACTCCTCGAGGTAGTCCACGAGTTCCGCGTCCAGCGTCAACTCGCACGCCTCGACCAGTTGATCCAACTGTTCAACCCGGGACACGCCGACCACCGGCGCCTGGACCTCGGGCTTGCCGACAAGCCAGGCCAGCGAGACCTGGGCCGGCGTCTTGCCTAGCCTGCCCGCTACTTCAACCACCCGATCCGCGATCTCGAACGTGGCGGCACCGCGGTACAACCCCTCGGTCCGCACGCGATCCCGGCCCTTCGAGCGATCCGTCGAGCCGGATTCGAAACCACCCTTGTAGGAGCCTGCGAGGATGCCCCGAGCCAGCGGCGACCACGGCGTCAAGCCGACGCCGATGTGTGCGCAATACGGGTTCATCTCGCGTTCCTCCTCGCGGTAGACGAGGTTGTAGTGGTTCTGCATGGAGATGAACTTCGTCCAGCCGTTCGCGTCGGCCGTCATCTGCAGTTCAGCGAATTGCCAGGCGAACATCGACGATGCGCCGAGGTAAAGCACCTTGCCCGCCTTCACCACGTCGTGGAGCGCTTCGAGGGATTCCTCGATGGGAGCCTGGACCTGACCGGGGATGCCGTGGGGATGCCGATGGATAACCAACTGGTCGATGTAATCGTGGCCCAGGCGCATGAGGCTCGCGTCCACGCCTTCGAGAATGTGCTTGCGGGACAGGCCCCCCTGATTGGCCCCGCGCCCCATCGGCATTGAAACCTTGGTGGCAAGAACATATTCGTCGCGGGATGCCAGTTCATTGAGCAGTGCGCCCACTACCCGCTCGCAGGCGCCGATGCCATAGACGTCGGCGCAGTCAAAATAGAAAAGACCGTGATCCATCGCCGCACGGAAGATCGGCCGCGCCTCGTCAGTGCCCAAAGTCCAGTCCCCCTGGTGGCCCCGGCCGGGCTCACCGAAGTTCATGGTGCCGAGGCAAAGCTCGGACACGCGCAGACCGCTATTTCGTCCGAGTTGAACGGGTTTCAGCATGGCGGAATCTTCTCCTCAGGTCTTAACCGCCACTATCCGACAACGGTGGGGCAGCGTCAAAACGGAATCGGATTGCGTTCGATCCTTCTTCGGGTTGCGGGGCGTCGCAGCAGTACGACGCGGATTGAGCGTCTCGACCGGAGTTGCCCACCCTTCGCCCACGGCGCCTCGGTTTTTCTGGGGACCGGCGCGGTGGTCGAAGGGTGGGAAACGCAACTCGGCACCCGATTGAATGGGGCGATGTTCCCTCCCGTCGACTCTTGGGTGTTTCCGCGAGGTCACGGCGTCCTAGTGTCGTCCCGACCAACGGGGCGCTCGGAGTTGAAATTGGATGTTCCGTCCCGAGGCGTGCTCGCGTCGCTCCTCCGCCTCGCGCCGAGTTGAAATGGGCGACTGGCCGATGGTCAGAACAAGCTTTCGCAGCCGGTGCCGCCCAGAATGCCGTCCACGAAGGCGCGATCCGTTCCGTCGAGGCGCGCGTACTCCTGTCGGACCCATTGCAGGCACTTCGCCTGGTAGGGGAACGGACGCTGAACCCAAGGCTCGCCATCGACTACCGCTTCGACGCGAACCGAACCGGAGTCGATCGCGCGGGCGTTGGCCAGCATCACCGGAACATAGGTTCGCCCGACTTCCACCAAGAGGGCTCTCAAGGTCTTCGGCACCTCGTCGCGGCCAACCCAATCCGCCTCGGCGGGTTCTAGTCCCGAGAGGTCCTCGAC
>JAPPKV010000007.1:3608-4623 GCA_028819775.1 Gammaproteobacteria bacterium
ACCCAGGCCACAACCCGAGGCGCAGTCCCGGCGGTGAGGTCGCGCGGTGTCGGGTCGAAAGTCGCGAGTTGGGTCAATTGCCCGAATAGGCCGAAGTCGGCGGCGGATGGGCGTCCTCCAAACAGAAAGGGTCCATTGCCAATGTGATCGTCGAGGAGGCCGAGGAAACGACGGTAGCTCTCTTCAATGACGCTCCCGGTCACGTCGTTGCTGCCCACCACGTAGAGCCGCCCGATCTGCCGCGCCCTGACGGCATCGGCCCGAGGGGCGATCTCGCTGGCACTTGCCGTCAAGTCCCGCCACCGGGGCAGGATCTCGCCGGCCAGCGCGATGTCCGCCTCGTACTGCCAGCGATAGTGGAACATCGCCTTGGTAAGCCATTCGTCGGCGTAGTCCTCGACCAGGTAGTCGATGAATGCCAACGCCGGGTCGTCCGGGATCACTGAGCGGCCAATGTATTCGATCTCCAGCCGCCGAATGATCGGTGTCGAGTCCACCACCGCCTCGACTCCGTCATCCGAGTCGAAGTAGAACGTGGGCAACAGGTCGACCTTCGGCTTCGGCAGGTATTGGTCTCCGGTCCAAAGCCCAACGAGGAACCGGTACGGGATGCGTCTGAAGCGCAACACGGCGAGCATCTTGCGCGTATAGGGGGAACCGGGGGCGCCACGCAGCGCGATCGGGTCTGTTCTCGACATGTTTGGGACAATCAATCACGACCTGAACAGCATCGTTCAATCGACATGCGTCGGCAATGGGGTCGATTCCATTAAACTCGCTGGTTTTGGCGTCGCGTCGACAACCGTACGCGCCACAGCCACGGGGAGAGAGCATGAGCATCCGGATACTCTGGCCGCGTACGGGCCGAGACAACTCGGTGGAGGAAGAAGCGGTGGGCGAAGGAGTCATCACGGAGTTCTGCCACGGCTACGACCAAGTCACCGAAGAGCAGTGGCGCAACTGCGACGGCATAGTCGGCGGCGCAATCCCGGACCGGTTCCTGCCCATGCTCGAC
>JAPPKV010000196.1 GCA_028819775.1 Gammaproteobacteria bacterium
GAAGGACGCCCGGCCGTTGTGCCACTTGCCGGCGCCCCAGGTGCGGTAGCCCTGGCTCCGGAGCGCCTCGCCGAGCATGGTGTGTTCGTCCGGAATGCTGCTGCCGGAGTCGTGCAGGTGGAAGAGCGACCGGCCGGTATGCAGCATGGCCCGACTCGGCATGCAGATCGCGCCATGGGTTCCGCAGGGGATGTGGGCGTGGGTGAACGTCGTGCCTCGAGCCACTAGGCGGTCGATGTTCGGCGTCGAGATGGCGCTGTTGCCAAGCGCGTGGATGGTGTCGAAGCGCTGGTCGTCGGTGAAGAACAGCAGGACGTTGGATGGCTTGGCTCGAGACATGCGCGTCTAAATGGGTGGCCGTGCAGCGGCTGATTGAACCACAAGCGGTGCGTGCGGGGTGGATGGGCTATGCTGGCGGCGGTGACGATCGAAGAGTTTATTGCGACGTGACTGAAACGGTCCGTATCGTTCCCTGCCCGACCTGCCGCAAGCCGGTCAAGTGGTCGAGCGACAACCGCCATCGTCCGTTCTGCTCGGAACGCTGCCGGTTGATCGATTTCGGCGACTGGGCCAACCAGCGTCACCGGATTCCGGGCGAACAGTTCGAGGACGTCTCGTCGGACGATATCGAGGAGGACCAATGATGACGCGTGGCGAAGCGCTATCGAACGCCGAATCCACGGGTCTCGTCCTGGGGGGCCTCCCAGGCGACATCGACGTTTCGGACCCAGGCATAACGCGGTCCTTGGCGACACCATTCGATCAGGCGTGCCACCGCCGCCTGCGTCCCCTCGGCAACGACTTCGACTCGGCCATCGGGCAGGTTTCTGACCCAGCCATTGAGGCCCAGCGACTCGGCCTCGATCGCCGTCGAGTAGCGGAATCCCACGCCTTGGACCCGACCGGCGATCAGCAGGTGGGCGCGCTTGGTCGTCGATTGCGTCATGTTCGGCGGCAGTCTAACGCGCCGCGGTTTCTCGTAGGAAAGCCGGGGCGCCCACGTGTTGGGAACACGGACCGTAGCGCCCCAGGGCCGCCCCGACGCTTCGCTCCGCTGTGCGTCGGGTCGCCTCGGGCCCAGCCCCGCCGTCGAACATGGAACCGCCTCCGACGGGCGCGATGCGCCCTTCGTCGGATGTTCCATGGAAGGGGACGGGCTTGTCCCGTCCCGTCGTTCGGGAAGCCGACGCAGCGGGCACGGGCGACCGCGCGCCCCTTCGGGCGCGATAGGGTCGCCGCTACAACCAAACTCGTGCTGTGGTTCAAGGGGTTGTGGATCTTGTTCCCTGGGGGTGCGCTGGTTTGCGCCGCGGTGGCCAATGCCGGCGTCGCGGAGTTGCCGCGCTCCGAGCCGGAGGCGGTGGGAATGACGAAACAAGGCTTGAACGCCGTCGCAGCAGAGATGGACCGGCTGGTGGCCGACGGTGAGCTGGTGGGCATGACCGCGATGATCGCGCGGCGCGGCCAGGTCGTCTTCGAACATGCGACCGGCGCCCTCGACCTTGAGACCGGTGCGCTGATGCGGATGGATTCGCTGATCCGCATCTACTCCATGACCAAGCCCATCACCAGCGCCGCCGCGCTGATGATGGTCGACGACGGCAAGCTCGATCTCGACGAACCGGTCACGAGGTTCCTTCCCGAGTGGGAGGACCAGACCGCCTACGAAGGCGACAAGATCGTTCCCGTTGACCCGCCCGTGACTGCTAGGCATCTTTTGCAGCACACCTCCGGATTGGCCTACGGCTACGACGGCGATAGCCCGGTGGACAAGGCCTATCGCGAAGCCGGCCTGATCGACGATTGGGACTACCTCGTCCGCGACACCAACATCCTGGTGCAAAGGCTCGCCGACATTCCCCTGCTGTTCCAGCCCGGCACGCGCTGGCACTACAGCTTCTCTACCGATGTCCTGGGCCAGCTGATCGAACGGGTCAGTGGGCAGCCGCTGGACGCATATTTCGACGAGCGACTGGTCGGGCCCCTGGGCATGAAGGACGTCTACTTCGACGTGCCAGTTGATGTCGTACACCGGTTCGGCACCGACCACGAGTTCAAGAACGGCAATTTCGTCGTTCAGGACAACCCGCGCGAGGATCCCGAATTCATCGACGTGACGTTTCTATCCGGCGGCGGCGGGCTGGTGATGCCGACAGAAAGCTACGTGCGCTTCTGCCAGATGATCCTGAACGGTGGCACGCTCGACGGCACCCGTGTGCTCCAACCGGAGACCGTGGCGCTGATGACCACCGACCAGTTGCCGGAGGGCCTCTGGCCGAACAGCGGATTCGGCCTTGGCTTCGCAGTCGTCACGGAGGACGGCGGCTCGACGCCCCGTGGGTCCTATTCCTGGGGTGGCGCTGCCGGAACCTTCTTCTGGATCGACCCGGGTCATGAACTCGTGGCGGTCTTCATGCCCCAGTTCATCGGCATGCCGAATGCGATCCAAGAGAAGCTCAAGGAACTCGTCTACGCTGCGTTCAGCAACCACAGTCAATAGGATTTGGCAGCGAACCGACGAGGTGGGAAGATTGCCGGCATGAGTGAACCCGCGACCTATAGGACTTCGCAAGCGGAGCTGGACGAGATTGCCTGCGAAGCGCTTCCGCGCCAGGGAGACTGGACGGACGAGGAGTACCTATGGCTCACGGATCGATGCCGTCGGCTCATTGAGTTCACCGACGGCTATGTCGAGGAACTTCCCATACCGACGTCCAGCCACCATGCAATTCTGGCGTTTCTCTACCGGCTTCTACACGGCTACCTGGAACCGCGCGGCGGCGTTGCGATGTTCGCCGCGTTGAGGCTGCGTATCCGCGAGGGGAAATACCGTGAACCCGACCTTCTCGTGCTGCGGGACCGCGAGGACGAGCGCTATGAGGACCGTTACTGGCTAGGTGCCGATCTGGTGGCCGAGGTCGTCAGCCCCGACCGACCGGCGCGCGACCTCGTCGAGAAGCGCGTCGACTATGCCGAGGCGGGAATCCCGGAATACTGGATCGTCGATCCGCGCGACGAGATGGTTACGATCCTGGAACTCGCCGACGGAGCGTTCGTTGAACACGGCGTGTTCACCCGGGGCGACCTTGGCGCATCCCCGTCGTTCGATGGTTTGTCACTCGACGTGGGTGCTCTTTTCGACGCCGCCGAAAGCCGTTAGACCCGGGGTTCGAACCCTTCCCGCAGCTTCGGCTTCACCTTCGCGACCGTTAGCAACGACTCGACGCAGTCCCGCAGCGACTCGTCAAACGGTCGGAACTCGACGCCGGTGACCGCCTTGATGCGGTCGTTGCGCAGTTCGCATCCTGCCCAGATGCCGCGGTACTTGGTTTCGCGTTCCCGGATGTAGTCGGGGAAGTTGTCGGTCACTTCGGGCGTGTCGTGGCCAAGCTCCGGGAGTAGCCGGTCGATGCCGGCGCAGATGTCTTCGACGTTCACCTTGTCCGTGGACCAGGCGATGTACCGCTCGCCGTTCTTCACGTGGACGCTCGTGAGGAGCCCGATGTGGCAGTCCGCGTCGTCGCGCACGTCGACGGTCATCCAGGGACGATAAGCCCCGCTCTGGGCGCATTCCCCGAGCAGCATCATCTCGATGTTGTGCTGCCAGGGACCCCTGTTCTTCTGGTGTGCCGATTGAATGGGTCCGACGTTGTCCGCAGGGCAGCATGTGACTGCCTCCCAGTCGCCGTTTTTCTCGGCCGCGTCGGAGAACGCGTTCTCGGCGATAATCTTGGCCATCGAATAGCCTTGGCGCTCCGGCGTTCGTTTCGGGTTGAACTCGTCCGGATAGCGGTCTTCGTAGAACACCGGCCGGCGAGCGAACTCGTTCATGTCGGCATCGGACATCACGGCGGCGACGCTCGATGTCACGACTACCCGGCGCACCGTCCGTGCCTTGTTGACGCTCTCGATGATGTGGTTGCAGACCCGGTTGACGTACTCGTGGTCGCTGTAGCTCGACACGTGGGAGACGTGTGCGACGCCGTGGCAGCCCGGGAAGATGTCGTCGAAGCAGCCGTCCTCGTCCAGGTCTGCCGAATGGATGGTGAGCCGGCCGGATGCGTAGCCGGGCATGGCGCGCAGGAAATCGGTGCGTTCCGGGTCGTTGGCGTCGCGGACGCAAGCGCGCACCCGGTAACCCTTGTCCAGTAGCCGTCGCACGACCCAGCCGCCGATGAACCCGGCAGCGCCGGTTACCGCAACCGTGCCGCCCTTGGGAATCGGGCCCATGTGTCACCTCGTGTTCGTTGAATCCGGCAAGCGGGCGAGCATAGTTCGATCAACGGAGGCGGCACAACCGGAGGGCCGGCGGTTTTGGGGAGACTCCGATTTCGACCCGGATCGCCCGTGCTCTATGATGTGTGGGCGCTGGAAGTCCCAACGCCGCTGGAGCGCGTACCACGGCGTTGCCGTTCGCGGACTTCGGCCCGAGTACGCAATAACCACTGCAAGTGAACTGACAGAAGGTCGAGGACCTAGCTATATGACCAACACGAACATTCTGCCCATCGACACCAGCGAGGCCACGCTTGAGGTGGTCGGCGGCAAGGGCCGTTCCCTCGCGGAAATGGCAAACGCTGGGCTCGCTGTTCCCGGCGGCTTCTACGTAACGA
>JAPPKV010000145.1 GCA_028819775.1 Gammaproteobacteria bacterium
CGGGCATGCCGTAGTTGGCCACCGGGCGAACGATGACGCCGTCGTCGAGCAGCGCATCGTAGACCCTGGCGGCGTCGTGGTTGGGCCCGAGGCGCACCGTGACGAAGTTACCGGCGGACGGAATCCATTCGAGGGACAGCGCGGTGAAGCCTTCGGCAAGTCGCGCCATGCCTTCGCTATTCAAGCGCCGGCTCTCGGCGACGTGTTCGGTGTCCGCAAGAGCCGCCTCGGCGGCAGCCAATGCCAGGCTGTTGGCATTGAACGGCTGGCGAACCCGGTTCAGAAGGTCGGCGAACTCCGGGGAACTCACGCTGTAGCCGATGCGCAACGCCGCCAGCGCGTGGACCTTGGAGAACGTCCGGGTGACGATCAGGTTCGGATGACGCTCGATGAAGCGGATTCCGTCGGGATAGGAGGGTTCGTCGACGTACTCGGCGTAGGCCTCGTCCAACACCACCCACACGTCCCGGGGCACGGCGGCCAGGAAGGCGTCGAGCATCGCATCGTCGAACCAGGTGCCGGTCGGGTTGTTGGGGTTGGCCAGGTAGACGATGCGGGTGCGTTCGTCCACCGCTGCGGCCAAGGCATCGAGGTCGTGGCCCCATTCCCTTGACGGCACCCGTGCCACGTCGCCGTTGGCGGCGGTGATGGCCAGGGGATACACGACGAAGCAGTGCTGGTCGATAACGCCCCGCGTACCGGGCGAGAGGGCGACCCGGGCCGAGAGGTCGAGCACGTCGTTGGAGCCGTTGCCGAGGGTGATGCACGGGGTGTCCACACCAAGATGTTCCGTCAACGCGGCCTTGAGGCGAAAGCCGGTGCCGTCGGGGTAGCGGGAGAGATCCGCTTGGGCCATTGCCTTCTGGACAAGCGGTCCGGGTCCCCGGGGGTTTTCGTTGCTCGCCAGTTTCACGGCGTCGGCAACGCCGCGTTCGCGCATCAGTTCCTCGACGGGCTTGCCGGGTTGGTAGGGCTGAAGTCCCGCAATCCGGGCATTGACGTTCGTTGCCACGTTCAAGGGTGTTCCCTGCCGTAGGGGCGACCCTTGTGGTCGCCCGCTCGACCCCTATGGGCGCCCGCGCCGGCCGTCTCAAGACGGGACGGGACAAGCCCGTCCCCTACGATCGCATGCTCTTCACGTCGCCGATTGACAGGCTGTTTCAGTTCCACGTCGGGAATCGCTATTCCAACGCGCGCGGGTAGGAACCGAGGTTCTTCACGCCGGACGCGACTTCGTTCAGTTCGGCGAGCACTTCGCCGACGGTGCGGTCGTCGCGATGCCCTTCGAAGTCGATGAAGAACACGTAATCCCAAGCCGATGTCTGGGAAGGCCGGGACTCGATTCGCGACAGGCTGATGTCGTGGCGCTTGAACGGTGCGAGCACCTTGTAGAGTGCGCCCGGTTCGTTGCGTGTCGAGACGATGACGGAGGTGCGGTCTCGACCGGTTGGCTCGACCTGTTGATCGCCGACCACGAAGAAACGGGTCTTGTTTCCCGGCTGGTCCTCGATATTGGCGTGCACGGTGTCGAGTCCGTAGCGGTCGGCGGCGGTTTCGCCTGCGATGGCGGCCACGCCGTCGGTTTCGGCGGCGATTCGTGCCGCCTCGGCGTTGCTCGAGACGGGACGGCGGGACTGCGTGGGGTAACGGACATCCAAGTAGTGCCGGCATTGGGCGAGGGACTGCTCGTGCGAACAGATCTCGACGATCTTCTCGGGATCGCCGTCGCGCCGGATGAGCAGTGCGTGGTGGATTGGCAGTTCCACCTCCGCGCAGATGCTCAAGGTCGATGTCGTGAAGCAGTCGAGCGTGTGCTTCACCATGCCGTCGGTGCTGTTCTCCACGGCCACCACCCCGTATTGCGCGGCCCCGGACTCCACTTCGCGAAACACGTCGGCGACCGACGACAACGTCCGCATCTTCGCGAAGTGGCCGAACTGCTTGATCGCCGCGGCCTCGGTGTATGTGCCGGTGGGCCCGAGACAGGCGATGGTGAGCGGCTGTTCGAGCGACAGGCAGCACGAGATGATCTCCCGGAACAGTCGTTCGATGTGCGCGTCGGGCAACGGGCCCTCGTTCTCCTCGCGAAGCCGGGCGAGGATCTCGGCCTCGCGGTCCGGGCGGTAGTAGGCTGGGGAGTCGGCGTCCAAGCGGGCCTTAAGCTGGGCGACTTGCTCGGCGCAGGCGGCGCGGCTGTTGAGCAGCGTCCGCAGTTGGCGGTCGATGGTGTCGATGCGATCGCGCAGCCCTTGCAGCTCGCTGTTCGATGAACTTGCCTTCGTCACTCCACTCACCCGTGCTCGGCTTCGAAACTCGCCATGTAGTCGACTAGGGCATCGACCGCCTCTTCGCTGACGGCATTGTAGAGGCTTGCACGCATGCCCCCAACGCTGCGATGTCCCTTTAGGTTCAGCAGGCGCCTTGCCTCGGCGCCGGCGAGGAACGCGCCGTCGAGTGCCGCATCGGCCAGGGTGAACGGCACGTTCATGACTGATCGGTCGTGCCGCGCAACGGGAGAGCGGTAGAAGTTGCTGGTGTCGAGCAGGGCGTATAGCTTCGTTGCTTTCCTGCGATTGATCTCCGCCATCTTCGCGACGCCGCCCGCCGCCTTGAGCCAACGGAGCACGAGCGCGGCGAGATAGATCGCGAAGGTGGGCGGGGTATTGAACATCGAACCGTGTTCGGCCTGTATGCCGTAGTCGAGCGGCCGCGGCGTGCCCGGACGGGCGCGCCTGGCGAGATCCCGGTGCACGATCACGACGGCGAACCCGGCCGGGCCGAGGTTCTTCTGGGCCCCGGCGTAGACGAGGCCGAACCGGGACACGTCGATCGGCCGCGACAGCAGCTCCGAAGACATGTCCGCGACAAGCGGCGCGGGCGTCGCCGGGAAGTCGTGGAACTGGACGCCGTGGATCGTCTCGTTGGTGACGATGTGGCAATACGCGGCGTCCGGGCTGAGACGCCAGGACGAGCGCGGAGGTATGCGATCGAAGTTGGTGGCCTCGGAAGTCGCCGCCACGTTGACGCTGGCCAATCGCTCGGCTTCGGCGATGGCTTTGCTGCCCCAGGATCCCGTGTGGATGTAGTCGACGGTGTCGTCGGGGCCGCACAGGTTGAACGGCACCGCGGCGAACTGCATCGACGCGCCACCCTGCAGGAAGAGTACGTGGTAGTCGTCGCCGATGCCGAGCAGTTCTCGGAGATCCGCTTCCGCGCCCTCCGCGATCTCCATGAACTCCTTGGACCGGTGGCTCATCTCCATGACGGACAAGCCCTTGCCCCGGTAGTCGAGAAGCTCGTCCCGGGCTTGTTCGAGCACGCTGTCGGGCAATGCCGCCGGTCCCGGCGAAAAGTTGAACGCGCGCATGTTGCTTAGGCGTCGAGTTCGTCCGGGTCGTCGCCCGCCGGCGTCTCGTCGACCTCGGTGGTGTCGCCGTTGACGGACTCGACGATGCGTTCGACGCCCACGAGCTTGGCGTCATCGGCCAGTTTGATCAACCGAACTCCCTGGGTGTTGCGGCCGGTCTGCGAGACGTCCTCGGCGTGCGTGCGGACCAGCGTGCCCTGGTCGCTGATCAGCATGATCTCGTCGTCGGCGAAGACCTGTACGGCGCCGACCAGGTCGCCGTTGCGTTCTCCGGTACGCATCGCGATAACGCCTTGGACGCCGCGGCCCTTGACCGGAAACTCCCCGATGCTTGTGCGTTTGCCGTAGCCGCGTTCGCTGGCAGTCAGCAGGAAGCCGTCGGGCTTCGGCACGATCAGGGCGATCAGCCGGTGATCCCCGGTGAGGCGGATACCGCGGACGCCACGCGCCGTGCGCCCCATGGCGCGCACCGCCGATGCCTCAAAGCGTGCCGCCTTGCCGGAACTCGACACGACCAGGACGTCGCTCGACGAGTCGATGATCGCGGCGCTGACCAGGGTGTTGCCAGGTTCCAGACGCAGCGCGATCAGACCAGCGGTTCGCGGTCGCGAAAACCGTTCCAGCGGCGTCTTCTTGACCGTGCCGTTGGCGGTCGCCATGAACACGAAACTGCCCTCGTCGGGCAAATCCGCGACATCGTCGGCGTCGTCGCCATCCTCCGGTTCGAGATCGTCCGCGACCTCGGACTCGCGGGGCAGCGGCAAAATCGCGGTGATGCGTTCGCCGTCGTCCAGGGGAAGCATGTTGACCAGGGGCCGGCCCTGGGCGTTGCGCGAACCCTGGGGAATGTGGAACACGCGCAGCCAGTACACCTTGCCGGCGTTGGAGAAGCACAACAGCGTGTCGTGGCTGTTGGCGATCAGCAGGTGCTCCACGAAGTCCTCGTCGCGCAGCCCCGTCGCCGCCCGTCCCATGCCGCCCCGGCGCTGCGCCTGGTAGACCGACAACGGCTGGGTCTTGGCGTAGCCCCGGTGGGAGACCGTCACCACCACGTCCTCCTCGGCGATGAGATCCTCGTCGGTGAGGTCGAGGTGAGAGCTCAGGATCTCCGTTCTTCGCTCGTCGCCGTAGCGGTCGCGGATGTCCTCGAGTTCTTCGCGGATGATCGTCCGTTGGCGCTCCTCGGAACCCAGGATGCCGAGCAGTTCCTGGATCTCCGCGAGGATCTTCTCGTAGTCCTCGA
>JAPPKV010000306.1 GCA_028819775.1 Gammaproteobacteria bacterium
CACCCCCGTACACGTAGCCGCCGAGAATCCCGAACTCCGCCATCTCGTCGGCGGTCGCTTGGCGGATTTCGATGCCCATGGCGTGTCGATTGTAGCTTGATCGCGCTTTTTCGTTGCGGCGAAGCGAGGTTTCCCCAACGCGACGGGCGAGCTTCAGATCAGCGATGTCTACCTTGTGCCGCAGTGCCCGCAGGTATTGTTTCCTAATACCTGATCGCGGAGCGTTGCCTCGCGAACGCGATTCGGCTATTCATGGCCCGTCGCCTCGTGTAGTGGTGGCCATCGAGGGCGGGCCGTCGGGTGCGTCCGTCGATAGGGAGGGTATCCATGAACAGTCGGTGGATCGGCATGGCTGGCTTGGCTTTGGCGTGCCTCGGCACCAGCGGCCAGGACGTTGTCCACATCCCGAAGGACCTGGAGGATTGGCGGGACTGGGTTCTGCATGGCGAGGAACACCGCGGTTGCCCGTTCCTCTACGACAGCACGGCCACTCGGCGCGACGATTTCATTTGCGCGTGGCCGGGCCAACTCGACCTGTCCGTATCCGCCGATGGGGGCCGTTTCCATCAGACATGGACGGTCCACGCAAAGGAGCAGTGGATCCCACTGCCGGGCGATGGCGACATCTGGCCAGGGGCGGTCGCGACGGCTTACGGAGACGTGGCCGTGGTGCTGCGCAATGGGGTGCCGGCGGTGTTGTTGTCGCCGGGGAGATACGACGTACGTGGCAGTTTCGCTTGGGACGAACGACCAGCAACCCTCGCGGTACCCCGGGAAAGCGGCCTTCTAGAACTGACGGTCGACGGCCAGCGGATCGTCTTGCCAAGAAGGTCCGATCAAGGCGTTTGGCTTGGCCAGGGCGAACAGGTCGAGGAGGCCCTGGACGCGTTGGAAACCAATGTATACCGACGCCTTGAGGACAACGTCCCTACGCGGCTCCTAACGGTTTTCGAGATCCACGTCGCGGGAACGGTTCGCGAGGCGCGCATCGGGCCCGCGCTCCCGGAGGGATTCGTCCCGATTTCCCTTGCCAGCGAACTGCCGACGCAGCTCTCACCGGACGGCGATCTGCGCGTTCAGGTGCGTCCCGGCACCTGGCGGATCACGCTTGCCGCGCGCTCGTCGGGCGTGGTCGAAAGCGTGACCCTGCCGCAAGGCATGAACAACCTGCCCGACCAGGAAGTGTTGGCCTACCAGGCAAATCCCCAGTTGCGTGCGACGCTGCCGCAGGGGCCGCGTACTGTGGATCCGATGCGGGTTGGCTCGCGCTGGCCCGAACTGCCGACATTCCTCGTCGAGCCCGGCGAGTCGCTGACCGTGGTGGAGCACTCCCGGGGGCTCGCGAATGCCGACAACGTCCTCCATCTGACCCGGGGATTGTGGCTGGACTTCGACGGCTCGGGTTTCGCCTTTGCCGACGTCATCACCGGTGAGATGCTCGACGGCTGGCGATTGGACATGGCAACGCCGTACGTGCTGCAGAACGCGACGGAGCGCGGCGATGTATTGCTTGTGACCCGCAACGATGCACTCGCCGGCGTGGAGGTTCGCAATGCCGACATCGCAGTCGCGGCGCAGGGGCGGATCGAAGTCCGGGGCGAGATTCCCGTTGCGGGTTGGGACGCTGACCTCGACACCCTCGCCGCCACACTTAACATCCCGCCGGGACGCAAGTTGCTGACGACCGTGGGTGTGGACCACGCCCCGTCCAGTTGGACGGGGCGCTGGAAGCTCTTGGATTTCTTCCTGCTGTTGATCATCGCCGGGGCTGCTTCGCGACTGTTCGGTCGCTGGGCGGGGGTAGCGGCGCTCGTCGCGATGACGCTCAGTTTCCACGAACCCGCGGCACCCCTGTGGACGTGGCTGAACCTGCTCGCCGCCGTCGCCTTGGTCCGTGTCGCACCGGACGGCCGCCTACAGCGGGTGGCCAAGAGCTATCGTTTCGCCTCGTTCGCGGTGTTGCTGCTGTTCCTCGTGCCCTTTCTCCTAGGGCAGATTCGCGTTGCGGTCTTCCCGCAGCTCGAGACGCATGCCCACCGACAGGGACATGCCGAGACTTGGGGGCTGTTCGAGATGCTTGCCGGAAAGACGCAACCTTCGGCCGTGTCTGCCATGGATGCGCGTGAGGTGGCACCGTCCGCAGTCGAAACGGGAGACGTCATTTTCGACCAGACCTACCAGGTTGGAGTCTCGGCGCGGGCGTTGCCGCGCTACGACGAAAACGCGCTGTTGCAGACCGGTCCGGGCAGACCGGATTGGGAATGGACCTCGTACTCCCTGGTCTGGGACGGCCCAGTGGATACCGAGCGGACCATGCGCCTGGTGATCATGCCCGAGTGGCTGGTTGGCACATTGCGTTTCCTGGCGGTCGGCGCACTCGGCCTGTTCGCGGCGCTGTTCGCCTACGACACATTCGGCGGACGCTGGAAGTGGCCGTCGAACATCCCGTTGCGGTTGACCGGCGCATCGGCGGCGGTTGGGGTGATCGGCGTCGCGCTCGCAGTCGGCGAACGGGCCTGGGCCGATCCGCCGCCCGCGGAGGTACTCGACGAACTGAAGCAACGCCTGCTGGCGCCGCCGTCGTGCGCACCGCGCTGCGCGGAAATCGTCCAGGCCGACGTCGTCGTGGGGGACGACGAGATGACGATTCGCTTGCTCGTCGACGCCGTCGAAGACGTGGCGGTTCCGATGCCCGGTACCGCGCAAGGCTGGCGACCGGAACGCATCGCTGCCGGACCGGCCGACATGGCCGCCCACCGCAGTTCGGACGGCGTGTTGCGGGTGCATCTCGAAGCGGGCCGGCATGAACTGACGCTGCAAGGACCGCTGCCCCCCAGCGACACCGTGGAGATTCCGTTCGCCGCCCCGCCTCGTTCCATCGCCGCGCGTTCGGATCACTGGTTCATCTCGGGAATCCAGAATGGATCACTCGCTGCCGGTGCGCTGAACTTGACCCGGCTGCGGCAGGCAACCGACGAAGGGGCTGTAGAGCGCTGGGAGCCGAGCCGGCTGCCGGTCTTCCTGCGTGTCGAACGGCACATCGACGTCCGCTTGGACTGGGGCGCGATCAATGTCGTCCATCGCGTTTCCCCGAAGACGGGCGCGATCAACGTCGAGGTTCCCCTGCTGGACGGGGAGGCGGTCCTCGAGGAAGAGGTCACCGTTGGAGACGGAGCCGTGTCCGTATCGATGAACCCGTCGCAACAGGACTTCATGTGGCATTCGACCCTGCCCCGGCAACCATCGATGACTTTGACCGCACCGACGGACCGGCCGTGGCGGGAGGTCTGGATGTTCGACATCGGCAACGCCTGGCATGTCGAGTTCGAGGGGATACCGGAGAGCCTACCCGAGCAAAACGGTGCCGGTCGACGCGTTGCCGCATTCCATCCCCGGCCGGGCGAGTCGTTGAAGGTCAATGTCTCCCGTCCCGAGGCGATGGCCGGCGGTACCCTTGCGTTCGACGACGTGGCGGTACACACGACGATTGGCGCCCACCAGCGGCGCTCGGTGATGGACGTTCGCTATCGAAGCACGCAGGGAACCAGCCATCACCTCCGTCTCCCGCAGTCGGCCAATCTCGAGTCCGTGTCCATCGACGGCGATTCGGAGCCCGTCGTCGCGGTGGACGGCGAACTCACGGTGCCGATCCTGCCGGGAGAGCACACGCTCTCGGTCGCCTGGAACGAAGCCTCGGTGCCGGGTCTTCGCTTGCGCACGCCGAAGGTGGAACTCGGAACGTCGTCCAGCAACGTCACCTCCGCCATGACGATCCCGTCGAACCGGTGGCTGATGTTCACCACCGGCCCGTCCCTCGGTCCGGCCGTGCTCTACTGGCCGGAACTGATCGCGCTGATCCTGGCGAGCCTAATCCTGGGCCGGCTCAGAACGACGCCGTTGCGCACCCACGACTGGCTTCTCCTGGGTTTCGGCTTCAGCACGTCCTTCTGGTTGGCATTTGCGGTGGTCGCCGTCTGGCTCATCGTCCACGGCACCCGGAAGTCCTGGGGAGCGAACATCTCCGAACCGGTCTACCGAGTTTCCCAGATCGGCTTCGGCGCGCTCACCTTGGCAGCGTTCGCGGCCATTGTCGCCGGCATCGGCGCCGGTCTGCTCGGCAACCCGGACATGAGTGTCACGGGGTTCGCCTCGGTGGGAAACGAGCTGCGCTGGTTTGCTGACCAGACCGGCAACGCGATCCCGGAAGCGACCGCGTATTCCGTGCCCCTGTGGGCGTACAAGGTGCTGATCCTCGCTTGGGCGCTGTGGCTCTCCTTTGCGCTCATCCGTTGGCTGCCCTGGGTCTGGCACTGCTTCTCGGAAGAGGGGCTGTGGTACCGCCGCGAGCCGGCTTGAGACTGCCAAGTCCCGTACGGGCGGCCTTGGGGCGCTACGGGAGCGCTTAGATCCCCAAGTCCTTTGTGTTGTAGTCGCGGATGACGCGCTCGTAGGTTTCCGGGCTCCAACGGAAATCGCTCTCGAGTCCGGCGAAGGGCTGGTAGCGGTACGGTTCCTCGTCGGGAAATCGCTGCCTTCTCGCGTCGATGCCGACGGCGATGACCGCGGAACGGTCGAAGATCCGCTGCTCGTCGTAGA
>JAPPKV010000064.1 GCA_028819775.1 Gammaproteobacteria bacterium
TCTGAATCCTCAAAACCAAAACGTCACCAACTCTTCAAAAGCGATTCCCCTGGCGCCTTCAACGGTGACCTGACCAACCGCTACGGCGGTGTGCTACGGACAGCGCCAAGTGCCGCCGCGCTTGTCGAACATGACCTGGTGATCGACATCGCGAACCACGTCTTCCTGCCTCATGCCGCGACATACCGAATCAGCAGCCTGACGGCGATCGAGGTCATGCCCGGCGAAACTCACCAGGCGCTCCATCGCGACGATACCGTCTATCCGATCGATATCGCCGGCATGGAATTGACTCTGGGCGTGATGTGGTCGCTCAGTGACTTCACCGAAGAGAACGGCGGCACACGGGTGGTCGCCAACAGCCATCGCTTGCTGCGTTCGTGGCACCTTCCGGATGTATCGAATTGGGAGTCCGTGGTGATGCCGAAGGGATCGGCTGTCTTCTTCCTGGGCTCGACCTGGCACGGCGCCGGCGCCAACCGAAGCGCCACGCCACGCCTGGGGCTGATTAACAGCTACTGCCTGGGATGGCTGCGCCCGGAGGTCAACCAGTACCTGATCACGCCGCCCGAGGTGGCGGTGCAGTACAGTCCGCACGTTCGCGCGCTGCTTGGCTACATGGCGCACGACTCAGGCGACGACCTGTGCGGCAGCCACCGCGGCGACTGCCCGGCGTGGGTCGACACGCCGCCTGATCCGGCATGGAACAATGCGCGTGGCACGGTGGGCACGTTGGATGACGCCAGGGCGCAGGGCGGCGGCTGACCTGATCAGTCGCACAGGCTATGGTGAACGCATTGATATCAACAACTGAGAAGGGGGAGGTTCTTATGACGTTGAGGCCACTGATGGAGACGGCCCGTTTCCACGACCTGTTGTGCGAAGGCAAACTCAACCGCCGCGACGCCCACCGTGTCATGGCGACCTTCGGTATCGGCACTCTGACAGCGCACACCCTGGGAGGAGGTGCACTGGCCCAGGAAGCCGACGAGGATCACCCGATCTTCTTCACCTGGGGAGGCTATGACGAACCCGAATTCATGGTCCACTACACGGCGAAGTACGGCCGCGAGCCGAACTACCATTTGTTCGCCTCCGAGGACGAGGCCTTTGCCAAGATGTGGGGTGGCTTCGAGCCGCACGTGACCTACCCGTGCGGTCCCTCGCTCGCGCTCTGGTACGATGCGGGCCTTCTCGCGCCGATCGAAACCGACCGGCTTTCCAACTGGCCCGATGTCATGCAAGTCTTCAAGGATGTGGCCGATTCGGTGGTGGACGGCGTCAGGGTCTATGTGCCGGAAGACTGGGGCCAGACCTCGATGGTCATCCGCACTGACCTCGCGCCGGAGTACGCTGATCCCGCCAACCAGACATGGGAAGCGTTGTGGAACGAGAAATATGCAGGCCGCCTCTCGATATCCAACCACTCCTACGAAGCCTTCGCGATCGCGGCTCTCGTCCTGGGTATCAGCCCCTGGAACATGAACGAGGCCGAACGCATCCAGTGCGAGGATCTCCTGCGCAAACAGATTCCGCTCAACCGCGTGATCGGGGCCTCGTTCACGGAGCGTGTGCAAGCGGTGGCAGCGGGTGAACTCGTGATATCGACGAACGACAACGGTGCCGTTGCGGAGCTTGCGGCACATGCCGAAGGCACCAGCTTCGAATTCACCTGGGCCACGCCCAGGGAAGGTGCGATCACGTGGCATTGCGGCTTGTGCATCCATCCCGCCGCGATCACCGACGGCTTCTACGAGAAGGCGCACGAGATCATCGACTCCTTCATTTCGCCCGAAGCCGGCGCCTACGAGATCGGCAACTGGTACTACGGGCACTCCAACGTGAAGTCCTACGATGGGTTCACCGAGGAGTTCCTGAACTCGATCGGTCAGACCAAGTACGTCGAGGCGTTTCTCGCAACCGCCCAGTTCCAGCAGACGATGAACGAGCCGGACGTGCTTGCCACCCGTTGGGAAGAGCTGAAGGCCGGGTTCTGAGCCACCCGTTCGTTTGATCGAACCGGATGTTCGCAATCAGGCCCGGCACCGGTGGTGCCGGGCCGATTGGCTTCTGCCTTGGGGCAAGCCCCGTTTCCTGTCTGCCGCCATGCGGCGCCAGCATCACCACGCCGGTCTCAACAATGTCGGTCGCGGTATCGCAGCCTGAACCTGCGTGCCAATCGAAGACCCCGAGAAGGACGGATCCACTCACCACGCAACCGGAGCAGCCAGTGGGCTCGCCGGTTCCTCGGCTCGCGGACACGCCGCGAGATGGCGTGGTTCGAACCGAAGACAGCACGTCGTTGCCTTCGAGCCCGGAGTCGGGAACCGGTGATTGCCGATGTCACGACGCGCAGGGCGGCGGGGTCTCGGCCGACAATGCCCGGTTGAACTCCTTAGAACCGCACTGGATCATTCCTGTACCCGTGCAGCATGGATCACACGGACACATCGGATTCGACATGGCATTGGAGCTAACGCGGCCTGCATCGGAGCGCGCGAGGTGACAGCCAGGGAGCTGGCTGCCGAGCTCTGGCGCCTGTTTGATACCAGGCAATTCCGCGACGCCCTTCCGTTGCTGACGGAGGACTTCGAGGCGCACTGGCCCAGTACCCGGGAGCGAATCCGTGGCCGGGAGAACTTCATTGCCCTCAATGAGAGCTACCCGGGGGTCTCGCGCTGCGCGGTCCGGCGGATCGAGGAATGCGCCGGTGGCGTGGTGACCGTGACTGAAATTAGTACGGAAGTCGGTGACGACCGGATCACGTTGTTCGCGGTGTCGTTCTTCAGCGTGCGGGATGGTCGAATCGCCGCCGCCGAGGAATATTTCAGCGAAAACGGGCCGCCGCCGTTCGACCGTGCCGCCTGGGCGCAACGCTACTGAGTCATTGTCGATCAACCGGTTCTTCGTTTCCCGCTCCAGGCGCTGTCCGCGGCAATGCACGCGAATTGAGCGGAGTTTCGTGATCAGTCAGGGTCTCTGCGAACCGCCTCGAGTTCCGGTGCAGGGTGTACGGTTGAGGCACGAGACGCCGCGTGAGCCGGTGGAGATCATCCGGTATGTGCGTCGCGTTCCTGCTTCTAGTGTGTGGCACGGTGCAGTCCGAAGATTTCACTACGTCAACATCTGATCTCCGGCAGGAGCAAGTTGGCCGTGGTTCTTCGAGAACACCGTGGCGTTCCACACCCGCTCGTTCAGGGGCAGCCCGACAGATTGCCGTCCGATTGCACCATAGTCTGACACTTTGGAGTGCGGCGCACCGAGTGCCATCAACGCGACCTGCGCCAACCCGACTGCCCACGGATCAACCGAAAGATCCGCCTCCGGAACCGAACCTGGCGAAACGGGTCAAGGACAGAGGCGAGAGATACGCGAGTCCGGAGAGTGGGCAATTTGCGCTTGGGATTGACAACGACAATGTCCGCAACTCCAATCCTTGTTCAATCACCGTCTGTATGTCGACAGACGTTCTCCGAACGCCACGCCGGCTTGATATGGCCCTTTGCGCCGAGCCAGGAGGCGGCGACCTCGAAGCGTAGCGGGCGACAGATTGCGTCGGCAAGGTGTCTAAATATGCGCCTTGTGGGGAGTACGCAGTCACCCACTGCAAGCCAAGCACAGCCAACGAGCACCGAGAACGGTCACCCTGTCAAGTCGAGCCCACACGTGGCCATCGCAGAGTGACCGAAATCCAAGGAAGCGGCATGGCGCCACTGCTTCAAGACAGTCTCAAGACGCCGCATGAGGCCAACCAACTGGTCTCCGAATAGGCCATTCAGTGGCCCAGCCATCGGGTCCTCGTCCTGCCGGGGAACGGATCGTCGGTGTCTGGGTCTCATCCATAGGGAGCCTGCGGAACCGTTTCAGGTTCCGGGCAGGCCGCTCGGCGAGCGGCATCAGACAAAACGCCGTCGCGTCAACCCAGCCGACGCACCAGCTTCTAACCCATGCCTGCCCAAGTGCATACAGACCAATAGTTGGGGGTCCCCTGCCACCTTGACAAACGGATGGGCCGCATTGGCGTCGAAGGCCCGTACAACACTTGTCGAAAGCAACCATTTCTTTGGCGAACCGGGATAGATGGAGATCGCATCCAGATGCTTTGCTCTGTGCGAAACTCTGGATGCTCACGGGAGTCGCTCTCCATGGATTCGAAACCCACCATCAAGACCAAACCGCCTCTTTCGCGCCGGATAGCGCTTATCTTGAGCAGCATCCTGATGACACTGTTCTTTCCGATCGCCAACGGGATTCAACACCTGGGCGGACAATCGTCCTACCCCCTTGTTCAGGAAGCTCGCGCCCAAAATGGCGGCGGGGACGGAGATGGCGACGGGGATGGCGACGGCGACGGAGATGGCGACGGGGACGGAGACGGGGATGGCGACGGAGATGGCGACGGGGACGGCGATGGGGATGGCGACGGGGACGGCGATGGGGACGGCGACGGCGATGGAGATGGCGACGGCGACGGCGATGGCGACGGCGATGGCGATGGCGACGGAGACGGCGATGGCGACGGAGACGGAGACGGAGACGGGGACGGCGATGGCGACGGGGATGGAGAGGGAGAGGGGGATGGCGAGGG
>JAPPKV010000538.1 GCA_028819775.1 Gammaproteobacteria bacterium
CTGGGCTGTGCTGCCTCTGGGCGCACTGCTGGCGGGGTGCCAAAGCGTCCCATCCGCTGCGCCGCAGGCAACACCCGGGGAGGTCTACGTGTCGTTCGTTCGGGACATGATGGTCGAGTCCGCGCGTCTCAAGGCGCGCTCCGGCGAAGGCTCTGGACATGCCGAAGCGGCTGTGCAGGCTGTTGGCGCGTGGCGCGGCGCGGCGCAGGATGGAGACGCAGGATGAGAGCGGCCGGGCCGAAGCACCGGTGTCCGTATTGTCGCCACCACTGTTGCCATCACTCGTCTTGGGCGGGGTACCCCCGCTAGAATATCCCATCCGAACGACTCGACGGGCAGGGACCAGATGGACCCTAGCCGGAGCAGATGGCCGAACCCATACTGACAGCCTTCGTGAACGACGCCGTAAGCCGGCGTGCGGTTCGCGATGCCGACCCGACTGCCCGGGTGCACCAGGGCACAGTACGCAATGCCGTACGGGCGTGTCGGGGCGACCGTTCCACCGACATCATGGTCGTCGACCTCGACGGCGAGCAGAACCCGCTCGCCCACATCGCCGCGCTGCTCGAGGTGTGCCGGCCGGAGAGCGTGATTCTGGCCGTGGGCTCGGAGAACAACGTCTCACTCGCCAACGACCTCTACCGCGGCGGGGTGTTCCTCTACCTGCCCAAACCCCTCGACGCGGCGAACCTCGGCGGCGCCGTCCGGGAAGTCATCTCGGTGACCGAGGAACAGAACCGGCCACAGATCCAGGCGTCCAAGGTCGTCCTGCTCCACGGCAAGGGAATGGGGGTCAATACCCTATTGGCGCTTCTAGCCCATCTTGCTGCGGACATGGGACGCTACGTGAGCTGCCTGGATCTCGATGCAAACTTCGGTTCGCTTTCCCTCGCCCTCGACACGCAACCGGAACGCGGTTTGGCCCAGGTTCTGGAGGACGGGGACGTTACGGACGAACTGGCGCTGGACCGTTTGCAGGCGGCGGTCGCGAGCCGGATCGGCCTACTCGCCCATCCCATCGACGCCGCCGGCCAGAGCGAGGTGCAGGATGTCGGCCTCGTAAACCTCCTCAGGGCGTTGACCAGCCACGCCCACCTGATCCTGATCTGCGGCACGTCTCTTCATCACCTCGCGACGATCCGCCATCTAGTCACCTGCCACCTCGTCGTTTTCGAACCGACCCCGGCCGGCGTGTCGGTCGCGGCGCGTTGGCTGCGCATCCTAGGCGGCGCCGAGTCGCTGATGGTGAAGAACCACGCCCGACCGCTGCCCAACCTGATCGGGGACGATCAACTGCGCAGCGCGTTCGCGGGACGGCTCCCCGACGTCGAGATTCCCTATGTTCGGAACATGGCCGAGTCCATGGCGCTTGGGGAACCCCAACGCGCCCTTTCCCGCCGCGACCAGGAGCCGCTGAGCCGCCTTCTGCGCACGTTGCTCGGCGTCGGCGCAGCGCAGTCGGAGGATCCGGGCGAGTAGCTCGTCGTCGTTGCCCTCGCGCAGGCTGGATTCGTGGCTGCTAGGGGCTGCGCGACGGAAAATCCCGCTTTGGCGCGCTGAGCAACTCGAGAAGCCGGTCGCCGGATTCGACCGGCCCGATCCGAACCCGGTAGAGCATCGCGCCGTCGCGCTGCGCCACCGCGCTGATGCGGACGTCGCGGTCGGTGAGGCTGCGCATCGACGCCGCCAGACCCTCCGCGACGACGCGCTCCGCGAAGGCCCCGACCTGGAGAAAGCGCCCTCCGGCGTCGTCGACCGACCAAGCGTCGGGGGTGCCGAAGGGCGCCGCCGGCATTTCGGCGACCGAGGACGAATTGGTGACGCGATAGCCGTGCGGCGCCAGCGTTTCGATCAGTTCGGACAGCGCATCGCGCCAGGGGATCGGCCCGACTCTAACTCTGTGCAGCCGGACGCCCTCGGCAAGGCGCGTTTCCGAGACGCTCACGGGCCAGTCCGTCAGCGCCCCCAGCGCGGCTGCGGACGCGGCTGCGGCTTGCGCATCGGCGAAGGCGCCGAACTGCAGGAACGGCAGGCTGTATTCCAGGACTACATAGCCCGCCGCCAACGGTTCGGACGTTGCGTGCGACCGCAGGCCGTTGCCGCCCTCGGGGGCGCGTTCGGCCGTGTCCCCCCTGCCCGGCGTCTCTCCGGCATCCTCCGCGGAATCGGGCGGGGCGGGATCAACCGATTCGGGTGCCGGCAGGGCGAAGTCGCCCGGGTCGGGCTCGGCTTCGGCGTCGTCGCCCGCCTCGTGCTCGGGCGTGGCAGCGTCGACCCGCTCGGGTTCAGCGTCGTCGACCGCCTCGTGCTCGGGCGCGGCAGCGTCGACCCGCTCGGGTTCAGCGTCGTCGACCGCCTCGTGCTCCGGCGCGGCGTCGTCGGCGTCGGCGGACGATGCCGGATGCTGCGGCGCGGGGTCGGTCGGTTCCGGCACCGATGGAGCAGAATCGTCTCCCTCGGGGGATTGCGGCACCGTGCCAGCCACCGGGTCCGTTGCGGCGGCCGGCGCGTGGACGGCGACAGGGACATCGCCGGGCGATTCGACTGCGGGTGTCGACTCCGGCACCGTCTCCGGATCTGCCACGGGCGGCGATCGCTCCGGCGGCGATTCGGGCGGCGGCACCGGCAGTTGCCTCGACAGCCGCTCCGCATCGGACACCAGCAGCATCGCGAGCGCACGGTCGAGGTTGCCTTTGAACCGTATCTCTTCGGGCGCGGTCAGCACCGCTTGTTCCATTGCCGCCACGGCACCCCGGGCGTCGCCCGACAGTAGCCGCGCCAAGCCGAGGCCGTTGTGTCCCCACGCGACGTAGGTCCGAGGGGCACCGGCTCGGGGGTCCGTCAGCTGTTCGAAGCTGTCCCGGGCGGCATCGATCTGGCCGGCGGACAAGGCGGCACGTCCGTGGGCCAAAAGCGCCGCATGCCGCTCGGTGCCTTGGACGGCGCGCACCAGCGCGGTGCGATACCAGCGCGCCGCCTCGACCGGTTCGCGCTGCCGAAGCGCGACGTCGCCGAGACCCATGCGCGCAGCCACCGACTCCGGGTCGACCTCGATCAGTCGGCGGTAGAGCCGATTCGCGGTCTCGACCTGGCCGCCACTCAGCGCAGCGGCCGCCATCGACGCCACGGCCTCCTCCATGTTGTGCTGGCGGATGTCCCCGGGCTTGCTGGTCGGCACGATCGAGCAGGCCGCCGCGAAGGCGGGCAGCAGCAGAATCGATGCCGGGCGGAACATTTGCGGTTGGCCGGACGCTGTTAGAATAGCGAGCGTAACACCAGCCATGACGCAACGACACATGGCCCAATCCATCCGACATGGCCGCAGATCGGCGTCGCAGCGCCCCCGGCCCGAGCCGGGTACGCCGAATGCGGAGGGTCCCGAAGTCGCCGCGCTCGATCATTTCGAAGCGATCTTGCCGTGGTACCACGGGCGCGTGCTGGAGGCGCTCGACACGGAGCGCGCCGCCGAGCTCGACGATGCCGGGCTTGCGGAGGCGGTCGAGTCGATACTGCGGCGGCTCGAGCTGGCACCGGATGCGCCGGGCGTGCGCGGCAGCCGTTCGCAGCTGGCCGTCCGCCTGGTCGACGAGATGCGCGGTCTGGGACCGCTTGGCGCCCTGCTTCGCGACGACGACGTCAGCGACATCCTGGTCAACGGGCTCAACTCCGTCTACATCGAACGGCACGGCAAGCTAAGCCAGGTCGACATCCGATTCCGGGATGCCGACCACTTGACGCACATCGCCCGGCGCATGGCCTCGAACGTCGGGCGCCACGTCGATGACCTGAGTCCCATCTGCGATGCGCGTCTCGAGGACGGCTCCCGGGTCAACATCATCGTGCCGCCGCTGGCAATCGACGGCGCCGCCATCTCCATCCGCCGGTTCAGCGAGAGCGGCTTCACGGTCAAGGAACTCGCCCAAGGCGGTACCATGCACCCGGCCATGGCGACTCTGCTGGAGGTGGCCACCATGGCGCGTCTCAACATCGTCGTTTCCGGCGGCACCGGTGCCGGGAAAACCACCATTCTCAATGCCTTGTCGGGGCACATCGACGTCGAAGAACGGGTCGTCACTCTGGAGGATGCGGCGGAGTTGAAACTGCGGCAGCCGCATGTAGTGCGCCTGGAAACCCGCGCCCCCTCCTCCGAGAATGTCGGCGAAATCTCGATGCGCGATCTGATGAAGAACGCCCTGAGGATGCGACCGGACCGGATCATCGTCGGCGAGGTGCGCGGTCCGGAAGCCTTCGAAGCCCTGCAGGCGATGAACACGGGCCATCCGGGTTCCATGTTCACGGTCCATGCCAATAATCCCCGCGACGCGCTCTCGCGGCTCGAGTACCTTGTGATGATGGGCACCGGGGACGTACCGCTTTCCGCGATTCGCAATCAGGTGGTGTCAGCTCTGGATGTCGTCGTGCAGGTGACGCGCTTCCGGGACGGCAAACGGCGCATCGTTTCCATCACCGACGTGGTCGGCATTGAGGCGGGTGTGCCCATCCTCGAGGAGTTGTGGACCTACAATGCAGCGTCCAGTGTGTTCGAATGCAGCGGCGGTCGACCGTCGTTCGCCGAGG
>JAPPKV010000260.1 GCA_028819775.1 Gammaproteobacteria bacterium
TCAGATCGAGGAGACGGCGGCGAGCGAGCTGAAGCAGCTTGGCGAGAACTTGCGCGCCGTCGCGAACGGCGCGCTGCTTACCATCGAAATCGATACGGAGCGGGCGACCGCACGGACGCGCGCGCTCCTGGTCAAGACCTGGCTCCGTCCCCTGGTCGTCGGCCTGAGCCTGTTCCTCGGGATCAGCCTCGGGAGCTGGGCGCTGACGCGGTGGCTGTCGGCGGGGATCCAGAGCCGGATCGAGACCCGGGCGGGACTCGACTTCCAAATCGACGAGGCCCGCGCCACCCTGGCCGGGATCGAGGACACGACCTGGGGGGTGACCCTCGTGGAGATCGCCGGGGATCGGTTCGTGGTGCTGCCGGACGGGACGCTGGAGCGTCCGCCCTGGACCGTGGACGGGCGGCCTGCATTGAAGCTGTCGAGCGACTGAGGGAGCTGTATGAGCGAGCTACAGGGGCACTCCATGGCCGCCTTGGAGCGGTTGTGCGCGCATTACGAGCGGGAGCAGAGGCGGCAAGGCGAACAGATCGCAGCCTTGACGCAGCGAATCGAGCGGCAGGACGCCGAGAGCGAAACCTTGCGGCGGCGAATCGAGCGGCAGGACGCCGAGAGCGACATCTTGCAGGAGCAGTTCAAGCAGCTCGAAGGTCTTGTGACCGGCTTGGCCCAGGACTACGAGACGCTCGCCGAGATGTTGCGCGAGTTGTGGACGTGATGCGCCGGCAGGCCCCTGCGCGGGATCAGGATCAGACGCCGAGCCGCTGAGGGAGCCCAGCGGGCGCCGCCTTCCGGGCTGGAGCGGCGGACCTCTGATCCGAGCGTCAGGTGGCAATTCCAGTTGACGGTCTTCTAATATGCCGGTATCGCCTTCCCTTTCATCCCAACGAATCCCTTCTCGCACGACGTGGCAGCCCTACCAACCACCGCGCAGCGGGAAACCATGGACGTAGCGGCCGCGAGGCAAGTCAGACAGGGGCATGGCTGTTAGTCCACTCCAACTGCGGCGTTTCTCCATGGTGCAGTCGTTTCTTTTGGTGGCTGCAGACGCGCTGGACGACCCGGTGTTTCGAGAACTGCGCACGCAAGATTCACCGGGCACGGATTCGGCCGGTCGGCTCCTACCGTCAAACGAATTGGCTCGGAGAATGCAGCGGTTGGCTCCAGCAGCCTCTGCCAGGCTTGTCTCTTCGTGCTGTATCGCCTCGACAAGTCTCGGTTATGCGTACGAGCATGCGTTCCGGCTCCTAAGTGACGTCGTATCGAGCGAAAACTCAACGCCGCCTCCGAGGGAAGGAGCGGGCTTAGATCAGCTTTACGACGCACTTCCCGATCAGGCGCGTAAGGATCTGGACATGACCTATGCCAAGGTCAGCACCCACGAGTTCGAGTTCCAAGAGGGGGATAGCTCTCGGTTCCCGGACTTGGGTCCGGGATCGGGTTCAACTCCTTTTCGCCAGAAACTGAACTACTGGCAATCAGCAGGATTGCTCCGGGAGAGTCACGTTCAGTACGCATATCCAGACACAGCCTTCTTCGCGACCGTGTTGATGCCGTTTAGGTCCCTTGAAATGGTGGACCGCATCCTGGCGGACGTTCTGGCTCCCAAGCTAGGCTTGAACTACTCACGGATGACGAACCACTCACCACCGGAGAGCTTCGGGCCAGGTGAGGGACCCAGAATTGAGTGGACAGGGGAGACCGTTCAAGTGTCCCTTCCCGACCGAAGAGGCAGAGTCATCGAGGCCCGTTGGAAGCCCACTGCCACATCAATCGTACGCATCCGTGAGCAGG
Organism: Gammaproteobacteria bacterium; assembly: GCA_028819775.1. Next base: position 1,795 of record JAPPKV010000260.1, read on the forward strand.
GACGGGAGGATTGGAGCCTCGGATTCGCAACGCCTTTGAACACCTGCTCATTCGCCGGCCTAAAGCCCGGTGTCAAATATGACGTTCAGATCACCTCGACAGACGAGAGGGGGGAGGAGCGGCTTGTGGCCAAGAAAGTGTTAGTTGGCCCACAATTGCAATAGACGCAGATGAACTCGCAAGTACGTACTCGTCCTATTGAGTTCGGGCTGGTATGGCCATCGCAAGGCCTCCCTCCTGTCGAGACCCCGGAGCGAATGGATCGAGACTTTCCGTTCTGGCAGATGCGAATCCTAGGGGCGAAGAACGACGCCCATCCTGAGTTGGATGTGGGCCGTCGCCGCCTCCCCCACTTGGCCTTTGACGCGTTCGTGGAGACTCTGTCGTTTCCCTTCCAGCTTCGTCAGTCGCCAACCAAGAGGGACGCGGTCTATCGTCTCCTAGATCGGATCATTCCCAAGAGTGTCTGGAAGTCCGAGTAGCCGCGCATGAAGCGGCGAGAAGCCAACCTCCATAAGCTCAGCATCTGGCTGAAGTTTCTGTCCCCACTACCCTATGGCGTAGTTGTCATCTGGTTGGCCGAGATCGACTGTTGGCCAGCGGCTGTGGTCGCGGGTGGAGCGGGAGGTACCGCTTTTTTCCGGCAGGCGTGGGGCCGCTTGGGCCAGTTGGGTGGGGGACAAGATGCTGACCGTCAGGCCATCGAGCAGTAGGCATCCCGGTTCCTTCGACGACCTACGGTTGCCGCGATCCGCTCCGAAACGAAAGCCCTGGAGAGCGGCGAATGGCCCGCTCACCCGCAAACGTGAACGTACGGGCTCGCGCTGGTATCTGGTGGTCGGCTTTGAACCCAGAGTCGGCCCGATGAGGGTGCCCTGCTTGTCGTGGAATTGGCGCCGTGTGGCCGAGCCGTGTGGCCGACCAGCGGGGGAGGTGGAACGCCTCCCGCTGGAGAAAGTCCCGGCGGATGATCGTCATGGAAACCATGCCGCGACAGAAGGGCGGGGACGAACCGATCCGACCGATCGGTTCAGCCGTCACACCCTGCGGCGGAGCCCCCTATCGCCTTGCAGTATCTCCTCGTGAATTGTGATCCTGCACAGAGTAGCTCCGCGTCGAGCCGAGGGCCGTCCAGCGACCGTCGCATTTCCACCGCCAGCGGCACCTTCGGCGGAACCGAGTACATGAACTCCGGGCGACCCCATTGATCCGGCCAGTACTCGGGAAAGCCATAGTCACCATCGAACACGTTCGCGACGAACTGGCGAGTGTCGTTCGGCCAGGCCCGGCGTTCGCCAATCGTGGTCGCGGGGACACGCACCCATCCATCTTCCGTATGTTGGAACCCTTCCGGCGAATCCGAGGGTCGTTCGTTTGTCGGCGCTCCGGTGAGCGGGTCGTGCCCCTGGAAAGGCAGGTGGAACCACAAAACGACCGATGCGGTCTGCGATTCGACTAGGACGGGAAGCGACACGTCCTTGCTCACGGCCACTTGCGGCGTGTAGTCAGAAATCGCTCCGTTGTAGTGCTCGATCCACATCGACTCGCAGAGTGGCACGCTCTCATCGTGGCTGGACACCGACCAAGGCTCCGGCGGCGACGGACACGGACTCTCTGGGTACTCGAAGCAGGGCCTTGGCCATTCAACGGTCGCTATCACGACCTCCGGTTCGGGCGCCGGAGGGGGAGCCGGGACGGGTGGAGGCTCGGGTGCCGGCACCGGAGAGGGAGTGGGTGTCGTCGGCGAATCGGCGCAGGCCACCAAAATCGCAAAGCTGGCCACCATCGCGAGCGGGCTGATTCTCGGCACGGTGCCTCCTGAGAGCAAGCAAGGGACGGAGGTGGGAATCCGACCCGTATCTCCACTGTGACACCACCCGCACGTGTGACGTTCGCCCACGCCGGTGGTCCAGATTCCGATTCTACCCGCTCGCTATACCTGCAGCCCTCGTACACCCCACACCCGAACGCTTCCCCCGCCCGCCGAGCGTTCGAGCGTTCAGAGCGTTCCGTAAGCGTTCGGTCGTGGGGGTATGGACGTGAAGCTGGCCGGGCCGGACGCGCCGTCGACGTCCGGAGAAACCGGCGCAAAGTGACCAACTCGGCTGGCCGGTCCAGCACGCTCGTCGCCGCACGGGTCGCTTCCTCCACATCTCGGACGGTCACCAACACCCTGCGCCGCAACGACTTGAACAGCGATCCCACGGTGGCCGCCCCGCTGGGACGGCCGGCTCCGCCCACTTCAGTTCGTCCGCGCTTCCTCGCTCCGCTGCGCGGGTTCAGGCGTCGGCCGCTCCGTTGTCGATCCGCTATACACCTACGACCGAACGGTTACAGCGTTCACAGCGTTCCAGCGTTCCAGCGTTCGTAAGCGTTCGGTCGTGGGTGTATGGATATGGGGTTGACCCAGCCGGCCTCGCCGTCGTCGTCCTGAGAAAACCGACGCAGGCCGACTGGCACACCCTCCACGGCCATCGCATTCTTCGCCTCCCGAATCGCCGCCAACTCCTTGCGCCGCAACGCTTTGAGCAGCGAGCCTGAGGCACCCACACTGCTGCGGACGGCGAACTCCGGCGTCTGTAGGTCGTCCCCGCTCCCTTTCTCCGCTGCTCGGGTTCGCGCGCCTGCCACCCAATTGTCGCTCCCTATACACCCACGACCGAACGCTTACCAGCGTTCCCGCGGCTCTTCCCTTCGACCCAGACCGGCCCAACCGTCGCAGCTGTGATGTCAGACGTGATATTCGGTTTTCGAGATCACTCCTAACT
>JAPPKV010000360.1 GCA_028819775.1 Gammaproteobacteria bacterium
TTCATAGCCTCGGCCACCAGGTCGGAGAAGGTGGTCAACGCGACAAGCTGCCGGTCCGTGAACAGGTCGCCGAACGAGGTAAGGCCGTAGTTTGGTGTCTTGAAGTCTCGTGGGTTGGATGGAAGGGCATTCTCGGGCTTCCAGTCCGGCTGCGCTTGTCCCGCGATCGCCTCGTGCTCCGCAGTTGCTGCCAGATACACTCGACCTCGATCGCCCGCGGCCACGATGGCCATAAGACGCGCGCCCATACGAGCGGCCTGACCCTCGCTACGAATGTAGCCATACGTGACCGGTGTGTCCGACATCAGGCAGCGGAATGCGTGCCGCTTGCCCACGCCGGTGCCAGCCTTGACGGATGACTCATCGACTGGTGGTCCTACTTTTACCGTGAACCGGTACCCACGCTCCTCGATTGCGGGCTCTACGTACGCCTCCTTGCCCTTCTTCGTCGACAGCATGAATGTCGACACCAGTGGCACGTCGACGTCAGCGAAGGCCGGGTTCGGGCTCTTCACCGTCCGCGCCCACAGCCACGCAATCACGGTCAGCTTCCGTCCCCTATACGGCTTCAGGTCGTCACGTTCCCGCACCATCTCCGCCGTGATCTCAATCTTCGGGTACAGGTGCCCGATCCGCTTCTCTGCCGTGTCCCGCATCCATCGCCCATAGTAGCGCACGTCCTCCGCCAAACCGCGTGCCCCGGGCCATTCGTGGGCGAGTAGTTCGCCGCCCGACCGCGCCTCCGGATTCACGGGTGGGCGCGCAGCAAACCTCGGCGGGATCTCGATCATCGCCTTGTTGATCAGCACCGCCACCGGGTTCAGGTCGCTAGCATGCGCCTCGAGTCCCAGACGTTGCGCCTCCAGCGGCAGCGCCCCACCGCCTGCGAACGGGTCATGGAACGCGGGCAGCCTCTCCGGATCGAACAGCTCGGCGACGCGTGGATGGTCCGCGTTGTCCGCACACGTCCGCCGCCAGTTCTCCCGGATCTCGTCGCGAGCCGCGTTCAACACGGTCTCGTTGGTGGTGTTCTCCCATTTCACCAAGTCCTCGATGAGGTGGAACAGCCGCTCACGCTCGCGGTCCTGCGCCTCGACGCTCGTGAACAACTCCGGGCGACTGGAGGGGTCGTCCACCAACTGTGCGAACAACACCGCGCGCGCGGCTGCCAGCGGACGCCGCGCCCACCACAGGTGCAGCGTTGATGGATGTCCATGCCGAATTGACTTTTCCCGCGCGGCTGCAGCGTTGATGGCATCCAGTGGTAGCGCCGCCTCGATCAGTTTCTTGTTCGTCATTCTTTTCCAGTGTGTCCATTTACCCGATCTCCATGCGCAATGTCCACTCCGAGACGAGTGCCGAGAAGCGGCGACCCAGTGCTCAACGTGGCGATTGAGGACGATGTCGACGATGGCTGAACACATCGTTGCTGGCCATGAGCAGCGGCATCCGCAGCGGACCGCGTCCAGCGACGCGTTGCCAACGGACACAGCCGCGGCCGCCGCGCGCCTTCCATATAAGGCGAGTCAATCCGTGTCTACTCGATGACGGTCCTGCGGTTCAAGCGCCGATTTCGAAGGAGTTGCTTCCGCGAGCATCGTCGCGATGGCGCCCCAACGCGTTCGGCGGCGGCTTCGGTCTCTCGGTCGCTGACGTGTGCATAACGCAAGGTCATCCGTGCCCGGCTATGTCCCAGCAAGCGAGACACCACCGGCAGCGGCACGCTGCGCATCACCGCGTGGCTCGCGAATGTATGGCGCAGATCGTGCAAGCGAACGTCCTCGATCCCCGCTTGGCGGCGCACCTTCCGCCAGAGTGACAGCTCGGTCGAGCGGGGCTTCGACGAGTCACCAAGGGAGGGAAAGACGTATGGGCTCCGTGTCCGCGGCTGACGCGCCAGGATCGCCAACGCCTGCGTACTCAGCATAACCGTGCGCGGGCCGGTCTTGCTGTCCGTGAGGCGAAGCGTATTCCCATCGACCTCGGACCAGCGCAGGTGCACGAGTTCTCCCTTCCGGCACCCGGTCAGCAACAACAGCCGGATGATCGCCGCTTGTTGCCCGCCCGACCCTCGTCCCCGATGAGCATCCAACGCTGCGTTCAGACGGTCCACTTCGGCTCTCGACAAGAAACGCGTCGGGCGCGGATTGCGCCTTACGCTACGGGTCGGATTAATGTCGAGGTAACCGTACGCGACGGCGGTATTCAGAATCTGCCGCAGCACGTCCAGGGTGCGGTTGGCTCCGCCCGGCGCAACCCGGCTATATCCGTCGAACCACCCGTGTACGGCCACGGGGTCGATGCGGTCGAGTGGTCGGGCTCCGAAGGTGGGGAGCAGTTGCGTTCGCATGGCGCTGTCCATCCGCTTGCGGGTCGACAGCTTGCATCGGTCATAGCAGGCAGCCCTCCAGGAGCCCTCCACGAAGTCCATAAACGTCGGAGCAGCCATCGCTCAACCGGTGAGAGCCGCGCTGACGGCCTCTACGGCATCGCGCGCCATGGCATCGGCGAAGTGGGTGTATCTGAGGGTCGTTGCCGGATCCCGGTGCCCCAGCAAGCGGCCCATAGGATCGTGGCGTATGGACTGCAAGTGGCGCGCTGCCTATTAGTCCTGCGGGGGCTGTTCCATCCACTGGTGCAATTCGCGAACCGACTTCCCGAGCAGTTCCGCTGCCTTGGCTTCGGAGATCACGTTCTCGGCCAAGGCGCGTGAGCAGAGGCGCTCGAAGCGGGAGGGACGCTCCGGCTTGATCCGCTGGGGCTCGGGGTACGGAGGGGTACGCCACCCAAACTTGGAGATGTCACGAAACAACCGAGTGTATAGAGTGTCGGTGATGATCCCGAGGTCCCGGCACCGATATACAATTGCCTGCACACTCACCCCGAACACGCGCTTCAGGTTGAACAACTCACTCCATCCGATGGAGGTTCGACGTCTGCCGATCTCGGTGCGCACGGTGTCCGCTGGCATAAGGAACGCTCCGGCAAACCGCTGAGCCGCCTTCTCAGAGTTGAGCCTATCGTCTACGGTCAGCACCAAGTGGCCCAACTCATGCGTGAGCGTGAACCGTTGGCGTTCGCCAGAATCCATGAGGTTTACAACTATGACGGCATCAATACTCTTACCGCTACGCTGTGCATAGGCGGTCATACCGCCGATATCGCTCAGGTCCAAAGCAAGGACCTTGACACCGCACTCCTCAAGGAGCTCGACCATACTGAGGATAGGCTTGCGTCCGAGATCCCAATGCGTGCGGAGGCTGATGGCCGCTTGCTCAACCTCAGACAGGTCGCCAACGACCGGATAGGGCGCCTCGCGCGGCTTGTCCCACTCCACGCTATGCAGCGATAGCAGTTCCTCAACCGAGATGTATCGCTCTAAGAGATCTATAACTCTTGCCTGAACAATAGTTTCCTCGCGCCTGCGCACTATTGACTTCTTGCGGAATTCGACGGCCTCAAGCGCCAAGTCTTGCTCACTCGTCAGATACTCGACGGACACGCCCAGGGCCTTCGCCAACGCAATGAGCACGCCCGACCCCGGCATCGACTCATTGCGTTCATACTTGCCGATCGCCTGTGCCGTCACCCGGCCGCCGATTCGCCCCTCCAGTGCGCGAAGGGACAGACCAGCAGCAGACCGAGCCAGCTTGAGCCTACCTCCCACCATGACCGCTGCCTCCCCTTCAGCCCTGTGGTTGCTGCACTTGAAATCAAACTGCCATGCACCGCATATTGTAAACTACCCTATGAGGAATCGTCCAATAAGTCAAGGACTGCGTTGACGGCAGGATGTGGGATCTCGCTCATCGCGTCTGCGCGACATCACGTGCTAACCGGCCGAACGCCCGGTCCGGTCGTCGTGCCAAACCTTGTCGCGTCGATGGACCGAGCGCAGCCACCCGACAGTGCCTTGGGACATGGCTCGACGCGAGATCGACATCCTCCGTCACGCGGTTGCGCACCGGGCGGACGCCCGTCTGTGGCCCCGGCGACCCCAACACCTCGTTAAACACTCGCGCATTGATCGGGTACGCGCCCACACGACATATTCGCAACCAATGTACAAGCAGGCAGCGTTCTCGTTATCCTTGTGTGTCCGTGTGTTGCTCGTCGGCCAGCGATTCACTACGATGTATGCGGTGATTTCTGAAACACGATTCCACTCACGGCAGACGGAAATAGCTCTAAACAAGGGCATCTATTAATTGGAGGTATCGATTTGGACCACGCAAAGAACGACGGCAAAGACTTTTTCTTCACAGTAAACGGCGTTGAGTTATACTCGGAATTCGAGAAGCTTGTTGCCCTCGACATCTTGAAGATCGCAAAAAAGAAGAATGCGATTCCAGGGAAGCCCGAAGACTATATCCTAAAGGGTGACACAAGGCAATACAAGCTAGACGACTGGGTTGACCTAAGCGATGACAAAGCACTCATTACACTTCCGCAGGGAGCCACTCCGGTCGCGTAGTTCATGGTATCCACTAGTCCCCAAATAAGCGATAGAGAGGTGGCGTGTAGAAAGAAATCCTCCTAAGTGCT
>JAPPKV010000337.1 GCA_028819775.1 Gammaproteobacteria bacterium
TGGAGTATTTCGTCGAGGGCGGTCGGTCCCGCACCGGGCGTCTGCTGCCGGCGCATACGGGAATGCTGCGCATGACGATCGAAGCCTACCGGCGCGGACTGCCGCGACCGCTGGCCTTCGTACCGGTCTACTTCGGCTACGAGAAGGTCATCGAGGCCAATGCGTATCTCGACGAACTGCGCGGTGCGGCGAAGCGTCGCGAAACCGTCGGCGGCCTGTTTCGAAGCCTCCGGGTCGTCCGGGAGTCGTTCGGCACGGTTCAGGTCAGGTTCGGCGAACCCGTCGACCTCGCCGACTTTCTCGTCGACACCGGCGACGACCGGACCGTGCAGGCGCTGGGTCGGCGAATACTCGCCGGCGTCAACGACTGCGCCTACGTCAACGCCGTGGGTCTTGTCGCGCTCGCCACGCTTTCGATGCCCCGGCAGTCCATCGACGAAACGACACTCAGAACCCAGATCGAGCTCTGCCGGGAACTCGTCGAGCAAAACGCCGACCACGCCTACGCCGTGACCGGGGCCGCCGTCGACGAGGTGATTCGGCATGTAGAAAACCTGGGACTACTCACGCGGCAAAACGTTGCGGACGAGGCTGGCGACATCCTCGGACACGACCCCGTGACCGCCGTACTGATGACCTGGTACCGGAACAACGTCCTGCACACCGTCGCCGCGCCGTCGCTGATCGCCTGCCTGGTGGCAAACCGGCGGGGTATCCGGCGGGTGATTCTCCGCCGGCTATTCGATGCGATCTATCCCTACATCGCCCGCGAGCTTTCGAGCGTCGGTCCGGACAGGTTCGGCGATTGGCTCGAACGCCTTCACAGCCTTGGTGTCATCGAGCAACGCCGCGGGACGGTGTCCGCGCCAGCGGATCCGGCCGGCCGCTACCGACTGCGCCTTCTCGCCAATGCGATCATGCCGGTGCTCGAACGGTTCTACATCACCCTCGCCTTGCTGCACGGCGCGGGCCCGGGCGTACTCGACCAGGCGGCACTGTTGCTCGAGTGCCGCGCGACGGCAGCAAGGTTCTCGAAGCTCTACGGACTCGATTCGCCCGAATTCGCCGACCCCCGACTGTTCTCCGCGTTCCTCGCCCACCTGACCGAGAACGAAGTCCTAGTGGCGAACGACGCGGGTCGTCTGACCTTCGACGAACGCATATCCGACATACTGCGTGCGGGCCGCTACGTGGTCGCGGTGGAGCTTCGTCAATCGCTGGAGCAGGACGGCACGGGCAGGTAGACGTCGAATCGCACGCTACGACCGCGAATGTTCCAATCCGGTCGACCGAGGGCTTCGGCGCTGGCCCGGCGCTTGACGACCACACGCGAAAACGCGACGCAACGGGCTTGTTCGATCAACTCGACGATCTCCGCAACGGGCGTTTCGCCGGCGAGGTTCGCGAGCGCCTGCATTTGCTTCGTCGGCAGCGCGGTCTTGGGATGTTCGCCGAACATGGGATCGAGGTAGACGACGTCGAAATCGCCACCCGCTCGCCAACGGTCGCGGGCGTCCTCGTGCTCCCAACTGATGGAGTCCGGTCGCGTCCGAAGCAACCGAGGCGATTCGGCACGCAGTCGAGAGTCGAGGATCCGGTGCACCTCGGCGTTCCGTTCGCTCAAGTGGACCCGGCAGCCCAATGCCGCGAGCACCAGGCCGTCGGTGCCCCAGCCGGCCAAGGCGTCGTGGACGCGCAATCCCGGACGCGCGTTGCAGGCTCGGGCAAGCGCCAGGCGCCGTCCCTGGCGGACCCGCCGACGGATGTCGGGCAGTACCAGTTCGCTCAGTTCGGCCGCCAAGGGCTGTCGCCTTCCAGGTAGAACGGCACCGCCGTTGCCGGCGCCCCGGCACTAGCCAGGCTGGCGAACGCCAGGTTCCCCACGATCCGTGCGCTCATGACGCATCGCGCCACATCGACAACGCATTCGTCCACATCCGCATCCCCTACGAGTTCGTCGAACTCCAGGCAACGCACACCCTCGTCGAGCAATTCGTAGCGAGCGACGTAGGACCACCCCGGCCGCGACGTTCGCGACAACGACACTCCGCCGCGTCGAGGCGTCGAACGACGCAGGCTCTCCGCCGCAACCGCTGAACTCGCCACCGGTAGAACACGCGCGTCGACAGCGAGGGCGATTCCCTGCGCGACGGCCGCGCCAATGCGCACGCCCGTGAACGAGCCCGGTCCGGCGCCGAAGGCAACCACCTGTACGGCTCTCCGGTCGAGGGAGGCAGCCTTCAAGAGACCGTCGATCATGGCGAGGAGGTAGCGATTGTGCAGGCGAGGTGCGAAGCGCGTATCCTCGAACCAATGCCCGCTCGAAGCCAACGCCACGGAACACACCTCGGTCGTGGTCTCGATTGCCAGCACGTTGGCCGCAGTGTCCATGAAGGCCATGCTAAACGTTGACCTTGCATTTCGAAAACTCCGTGATCTCGTTCGTCCCGTCGATGAAACGGAGCGTGTGACCCTCGATGACGCAATCGGCCGCATCGCCCGGGAGTCCGTAGTAGCGCCCACCGACCTCCCGCCCTTCCACACGTCCGCCATGGACGGATACGCCGTCGATGCGACGGGCTTGGACCACTCCACCGAGAAGCGCTTCGAGGTCATCGACGAGAGCCTTGCCGGCCGGCCGGCGTCAAGTACGCTATCCGCACCCCGACACGCCATTCGCGTGTTCACGGGGGCCGCGATGCCCGACGGCGCGACCGCCGTCGTTCTACAGGAGGATGCGGTTCGGCAAGGTGACACGATGATCACCAATGCGCCGGTCCACCGCGACCAGCATGTGCGCCACCTGGGTCACGACGTGCGGCGAGGCTGCCAACTCTGTTGTCGCGGAACCCGACTTTCGCATTTTCATCTGGCCTGGTTCGCCGCGTGCGGAATCGAGGAGGTGACCGTTTCGCGGCGAGTGCGTGTCGGCGTGTTCTCGACAGGTGACGAACTGGCCGATCGCGGCACGCCGCTGAAAACCGGTCAAATATACGATTCGAACCGATTCGCGATCACGTCGCTGCTGTGCGAAAAGGCCGTGGAGACGTTCGATCTGGGCTGTATCCGCGACGACCCGAACCTGATCGCGAGTTCGCTCGACAAGGCGTCGAGAAACACCGACCTGATCGTCACGAGCGGTGGCGTCTCGGTGGGCGATGCCGATTACGTCAAGGAAGCGGTGGCACGGATCGGACGAATCGAGTTCTGGAAGATTGCACTCAAGCCAGGAAAGCCCCTCGCCATTGGCAGAGTCCGGCACGCGTTGTTTTTCGGTTTGCCGGGGAATCCCGTTTCCGCGATCGTGACCTATCTGCTTTTCGTCGCACCGACGATCGATCGATTGGGAGGTCACGAGCCAACGCCTCCCCTCACCCTCACCGCCGCTATGGACCGCAAGGTTAGACATTCGGTCGGACGTCGCGAGTATCTTCGGGGGACTTTACGGTCGTCCGACGGTCAACTCGTGGTCACCCCAACCGGCGATCAGGGGTCCAACCGACTAGCGACGTTTGCCGGGGCGAATTGCCTGGTGGTCGTAGACGAGGACAAGGGGGACGTCGGGGTTGGCGAATCCGTCGACGTGATCCTATTGCCGGACGAGGGCGCGCATTTGATGCACAGTTAGGGTGCCTCTCCGACGCGACGTCTCCGGGTTGACGGAGCACTAAGCGCTCTGCCGCAAATGCGGGACGCCACAAGGGCGTCCGCTCGCTTGGAACAAACACGAACGGGCGCGAAGCGAGCGGACGTGATTGTTCGATGCGAGGTCGGCGTGGCTGGGCCGGAGGCGCACCCGGCGCGCAGCATCAGCGAGCGCCGGGTCGCCTTTGGGGCGCTACGGGCGGGTTGAAGATCGACGTTTGCGCCGCTTTTTCCTGCCGCTTCTCAAGTCCGCGATGGCTTTCTCCGCAATGCGGGCACGCTTCTTCGCTTTTCGCGCTTCGACCCGAACGACTTCGGCGCGTTTGCGCCTTGCGAAAGTCGCCGCCGCCCGTTCGACGCGCGCATCGATCCGCGCTTGCGCTGCCGCATCCGCCTGTTCGAGTTTGATTTCGATTGACCTGACCCGGGCGTTCAGGCGGTCCTGATTCTTGAGTTCGGTGGCCCGAGTTTTGGCTGCTCGAGCCTTGTCGCGCGCCTTGGCCACCCGTAGCGTGGCCCGCTTGATTTTCTCCCGGGCGCGTTTCGCCGCGGCCTTGTCGGTCTTGCTCCGCGTCTGACGAGCCTTGGTTCGGGCGGCCACGTTCGCTTCCTTGGCGGCCGCCAGGACTTGGCGCTCACTTCTGAGAGTCGAGACCGAACGCTCCGCCGCGCGTTCGGCACGCTGTGTCGCCGGCGAAACCTGCCGCCTCCTGCCGTTCGCGGAAGCCGCCTTTTTCGGTGGCCGTCCCCGAGGTTTCGGAACGGCTTGGCCCGTCGTCGCCTTCGGCGGGCGACCACGTCGCTTCGGGGCCGCCTGTTCGACCTTCGCCTTCGGCGGACGGCCGCGGCGCTTCGGCGCCGCCTGCTCGACCTTCGCCTTCGGCGGACGGCCGCGGCGCT
>JAPPKV010000222.1 GCA_028819775.1 Gammaproteobacteria bacterium
GAGCCGCGGCCGTCGCCGTAGCGTCCGGGTTCCTGTATGGTCTCGACGAAGCGGGTGGAGAGGCGGTAGGGACGCTGGATGGCGTCGCTCTGGGTTCGGGTGGGCATCACATGAGAGACATGAAATGGGCGGGAACGCGGGGGTCTGGGTGGTTCTGGAGGGGACAGTATAGCACTGTAAGCCGTTGAGAATGGGCATAGTAGTGGGACGACATGGCACCATACGGAACGCTACGGAAGCAGAAAACTGCGGTGCTCCGCGCCGCGCACGTCAGGACGCCATCTGCCCTCACGGCACTCGCGGCTGGGATCGCCTGGTCTGACGATCCCGGCGGGCCACATCAGCGCAAAACCGCTATTGCGACAGCTTTTTTGCAACGATACTGACCCGAGAGTGGCCCGCGATTTCACCAGGACATAGAATACTTGTATCTGACCATTCGCAAGAATATCCAGTTCTCGGGACTACAGAACACCATGTCAAGTACTAGTGCAGGACACTTCGGTCGCCGCATCCGTGCGCTCCGTGAGGAGCGCGGCCTCTCTCAGGAGGAACTGGCGCGCGTCTTCGGCTTCAACGATCGACAGACCGTGTCCGCGGTGGAAACCGGTGCGCGGCGCCTGACGGCCGAGGAACTGTTGCTCGTGATGAACGGTTTGAACGTCCCGCTCGACTACTTCACGGATCCCTTCCGCCTGGTCGGCGAAGGCCGTTTCTCGTGGAGACAGAAAGATGTGGACGCGCCTGACCTCGCGGCGTACGAACAACAGGCAGGTCAGTGGATTGCGGCATTTCGCTCACTCGCCCCGGAGGTCGGTCAGGAGACGCGGTTCCTCCGAATGACGCTCGGACTCACCAAGCGTTCGAGCTTTGAGGACGCGATGCACGCCGGCGAGCGTTTCGCCGCCAAGTTTGAGCTGGGTGACGTACCGGCGGCGCGTCTGGCGGAGGTCATGGAGCGGAGGCTCGGCATCCTCGTGCTCATGGTGGACGCCCCTCACGGAGTTTCCGGGGCCGCCTGCCAGCTGCCGGAGTTGGAAGCCGCGTTGATCTCCCGGAATGAGGTCGTTGGCCGTAGGTCCTTTGATCTGGCCCATGAGCTGTTTCACCTGCTCACCTGGGACGCGATGCCTCCCGAGCACTCGGAGGAGATCAATGGGATTGGCCGTAATCGTGTCGAACAGCTCGCCAACAACTTCGCGGGAGCCGTGCTGATGCCGCCCCGGGTCCTCGAGCCGTTCGGAAAGTGGAGCCACCTATCTCAGGACGACTTGGTTGCGCGGCTGAACTCGGCCGCCGACCGCCTGCAGGTGAGCTCTTCGGCGCTCCGGTGGCGACTCGCCGCGCTTGGGGAGCTGTCGCAGCGGGTAGCGAAATCCCTCCCGGAAGAGAGGCTGCGCTACAACGGCAGAGGAGCCACGGAGGGAGATCCTCCCGCCCGATTCTCCAGGCTGTTCATGGAGGTGATCGGGGGCGCGATCGAGCGGGGCCTGGTGTCCGTTCGCCGGGCGGCCCGTCTGCTCGATCTCACGGTCGAGGACCTCGCCGACACGTTTGCGGCACATCAGGTGCCCTGTTCCGTGGAGTTGTGAGGCGCGATGCCACGACACACCGGGACGGTGTTCGTGGACACCAACGTCATTCTGGAATGCCACCGGGTCGGGTCGTGGAGAGCGCTTACCGGCGGCTATCGGGTCGAGACCGTCGAACTGTGCGTCCGCGAGACGCAGGTAGGCGCCCAGCGCCGACGGCGGGAACAACGCATCAGCAAGGAGCAGTTGACGGAGCGGCTCGCCGCGGTCCAATCCGTCGAGGATCGCGAACTCGCCGAGCTGGCGGTCCGGACCCTCGGCATTCATCTGGACGACGGTGAGCGCGACCTGTGGGCTCACGCGTTCGGTCGTGATGACGACTGGGTCCTCTGCGGGCCTGACGGGGCCAGTCTGCGATGCGGCGTGCGCCTCGGGTTCAGGGACCGGCTCCGGTCGCTGGAAGGCCTCCTGACGGATATGGGCCATCGTCCCAGCTCTCCGTTGCGGGAGCACTACACGGAGCTTTGGCACCGCCAGAAGCTCAACGAGATCGTGATTCTTGAGATGGATTGACGATTCTCTTCACATAGGCACCAAGGAGAACACCATGCCAAGAAACAACAAGGGCGGATTCAGGCCCGGGCAAAAGGCCCCGGCATCCGGGCAATACCAAGAGATCGGGCCGCGCGGCGGGCCCGGGCGCGAAGTCACGGTTCCGATCGGCCGGCCACTGCCACCGACGACAGGCCCTGGAAGGACCTACGACCTCGTGGATCCCACCAAGAACAAGTCTGGCCGCGGTGGATGACTCAGGAGACTCGGCCATGACCAATATGGAACACGAATCTCGGGTGCACGACATCCGTAAGAGCAAGGTTCGGGTCTATGTCACCTACTCGATGACCGCTGCCTACGTCGTTGCGGCGCTGGGGCTGATCGCCTGGCTCATGTGGCAGCAGAAGACGGATCTTGCGATGGGAATCTTTTCCGGTGTCGCGTCTACGACATCAGCGATCACGGCCTTTTGGTTCGGGTCAAGGGGTTCTGCACGTTCACAGGACGGGTCACTGCGGCGCGATGACGGAGCTCCCAAGAAGTGAGGCTAACTCCGCCGCCGCTCCAAATCAGAGATCGTGACGGGTTCGAGGGCACCGACATCTTCGGCTACGAAGAGTTTGGGACGGAGCTTGCGGCTCTGGTCGAGTCCCTGCAAGGACCGTCAGTAATCGCTTTGGATGGGGGCTGGGGGTCGGGAAAGACGGTATTCGCACAGCAGTGGGCCGGCCTCTTGCGAAACCGTGGCTCGGCTGTCATCTACCTTGATGCATTTGCCGCGGATGGGGGTGATGATCCACTCTTTGACATCGCCAGCAAACTGTTTGAAGCGGCTCCTGAGGGTGAGAGACGAGACCAGTTCGTGAGGGCGGCGGTGGCACTTGGAAAACGCCTCGGGCCACTGGCCGCCGAAGTTGGGCTCCGGGCGACAACGGCCGGCCAGATGGGTACGGAAGCGGTCAGCGAGGCACTCGCCGCGGTCAAGGAAGCAAGGAACGCGGCAATGGAGAAACGTGGCGACGTCTCGGCGGCGTTTCGCCGCCGAATCGAGGGTGCCAAAGATCGGGCGAGAGCCCTTGCCGATTTCCAGTGTTCGCTGACCGCTCTGGCCACCACGCTTCAAGGAATCGCGATCAAGTCGATAGATGAGGGCGGTGAGGGTCCGAAACAGAGGCCCGTGGTGGTGCTCATTGATGAACTGGATCGATGTAAGCCGACCTACGCCCTCAGCGCCCTAGAGAACGTCAAGCACATCTTCAACACGGAGAATATGGGCTTTGTTCTCGTGACTAATCAGAGTCAGTTGGCACAGGTTGTCTCAAGGGAATACGGCGTGGCGGCCAATCAACGGTACCTTGAGAAATTCATCCACGCCACATTCCGCCTTCCAACTCCCGTAGGTTCAACGGATCGATCGGCCCGGGAGACATATGTCCGGCACATGTGCAAGGGAATGTTGAGTTCACAGGGCGCTTCAGCCATTGCAAACTCACTCGTAGACGTATCGAACGCTGCCGGACTGTCATTGCGCGACATCGAGAAGGTAATGGTCAATATCTCAATGTGCGAGGAAGCTTCGGCCATGTGGCGGTTCCGGATGCATAGAGTCGGATCGCCATTGATTCCGGTCTTCATTTGCGTGGTCAGAGCGTTGTCACCAGAGCTCTATGCCAGACTGAGATCCTTCGAAATGACATCCGAGAGTGTCTTGGATTACCTGAAGTTGGACACGTGGTCCATAGGGGAAGAGAGAACGAGATACGTCGAGATGATCAAGACTCACTTCCCTCCAGAGGAGGCCTTGGAAGGCAGACTCGCGGTGGGGAGGCAGTGGAGCAGAGACGTTGGTGCGTTGTGCCGCTGCCTTGAACGCTTTGGTCGGGACTAGAGAATCTCTTGTGTGGACCAGCTCTGAGTGGCCTGCACAGGGCACCGCCCTTGACGGACGAGAGCCTCCATCGGTGTGTACTGGGGTGCCACAGCGTTTCTGTGGGTATCTCGAGTCGTGCGGAGGACGGCACTGCCGCTGATCGTGGAAGTGGGGCTCGGAATGATGGTTTGCCCTCTTGTCCTCCCAACGGCCCCGTGATGCCGCGCCTCATGTCTTCCTGCCACGTCCTCGCTCCCTCCATTCCATAGACTTCCGGGCCATGTGGCCGTCTCCTCGCGTTCTCGTGATCGGTGCCCTTTCCCTCGCGGTCGCCGGCACGCTGGTCGCCCAGCCGACCGGTCCGGGGCAGGGGCGGGCGGCCGAGGCCTGGCACTGGATCCAGAAGCTCCAGACGACCGGCTCGGTACTGCACGTCACCGCGCATCCGGATGACGAGAATGGGGCGCTGCTCGCGCTGCTGAGCCGGGGTCACGGGGTTCGGACCACGCTCCTCAGCCTCACCCGGGGCGAGGCGGGCGCCAATGCCATCGGGCCGGAGCT
>JAPPKV010000116.1 GCA_028819775.1 Gammaproteobacteria bacterium
ACGTCTCGCGTCCCCAGGATTGGGGAGACTCGAAGGGCGTCCCTACCGCGTTTGCCGAGTTCGCGGCGGTCAATGCGAGGCGAGACGCTTGGAGGCCGGCTCTCTGAAGACGGGACGGGACAAGCCCGTCCCCTACGACGGTTCGTGTTGCGGCTGGTCGTCGTGCGGGCGAACGTCAAAGCCGATGAGGTGCGTGCGGATGGCGGCAACGTCGATCTCCACTCGTCGAAGTCGTTCGTCGAGTTTCTCGATCTTCGCGGTGAGTTCGTTACGCAAGCTGGCTATTTCCCCTCGCAACTCCTGCCGCAAACCACCGATTTGCCCGTGCAACTCGTGCCGCAAGCCGCCGATTTCCGCTCGAAACTCCTGCCGCAACTCTGTTCGCATCGCAGACATCTCGTCCTGAAGGCGATGGATGTCGTCGCTGAGGCGTGAATGGGACGTCTGAACCATGGCCGCTATGGACACCAAGCCCGTCAAGACGGCGATGGTGCGCCCGTCGAGCCAAGATGGAAGGGACAAGGTACGCCGCTGCGGCGCCGTTGCCGTTGCAGTCTCAATACGCGGCTGCTTGTTGTCGCCGTTGGTCATCGTCTCGACTTCCCGATGTGGTTGCGGTGGTTACCTTGCCTGACCGCAACGGCGCCGTATGCAGGACACTAACACCAAACCATGTGCGAAATCCCGCACGCGACGGGCCTCGTGGGGCGACCCCACCGCGCCCGAAGGTCGCACGCACCGCCCGCGGCTTTCCACCGGGACTTCGTTTCGGCAAACTGACTGGTTCGTTCCCACGACGACCGAGGAACCATGGCAGAGGCCCGGACCATCCCCGCCGAGTCGGACGCGCTTCGTCGCGTGCTCGACGCGATTGACGAACACCGTCTCAAGGACAACATCCTCGAGTTGGAGGCCCACGGTTTCACCACGGTCAAAGGCGTCTTGTCCGAGGCGCAGATCGAACGGGCGAAGTCGGCAATCCTCGCGAGGGTCGAGAAGCACCTTGGACGCAAGATCGATCTCGAGAACGCGACGGCGGAGGACTTCCAGGGCATGACGTACGTGCCCTACCTGCTCTACGACGACGAGATCTTCGAAGAGATCCTGATGGAGCCCAAGCCTCTTGCGCTCATCACCTATCTGCTCGGCGAAAGCTGCCTGCTGTCGAGCATGGGGTGCCATTTCAAGGGACCGGGCGGCATGCCGCTACCGTTGCATTCGGACAACGGCAATGGCATCCCCGCCCCGTTCGCGGCGTTTTCCCAGGTCGCGAACGTGAACTACGCGCTGACGCCCTACAGCCGGGAAGGCGGGGCGTTGGCCCTAGTACCTGGCAGCCACAAACTAGGGCGAGGGCCGCGGCTGGATGAAATGGGTCTCGGCGACGACGGCAATCCAAATGCCGTCGCGATGGACATCGATCCGGGCGACGCGGTCGTCTGGCACGGCAACAGCTGGCACGGCTCCTTCGTACGCCAGGTTCCGGGCATCCGCATGAACCTCGCGGTGTACTTCAACCGCCAATACATCCAGACCCAGGAACGCCACGGCGACGTGGTGCCCGACGAGGTTCGGGAACGTCACGCCAACGACACGCGATTCCTCAACCTGTTGGGGGCCAAGCAACCCTACGGCTGGCAGAAAACCGGGCCGGACTACGGCAAGTTCGCCCTGATGCCACGCGGTCTGTACGACTGACCAATCTTCTCGTAGCCGATGACGGAGCCGCGGGTGTCTGGGCCGTTATGCGTCCTTGAACTGGGCGGCGGCGTCTCGGCCGCGTACGCGGCGAAACTCCTGGGCGATCACGGCGCGGACGTGGTCAAGGTGGAGCCGCCGGAAGGCGATCCGGCCCGACGGCTTGGGCCATTCCCAGAAGACATCGAAGATCCGGAGAAGAGCGGCACGTTCCTGGCGCTCAACGTCAACAAGCGCGGGGTCTGTCTCGACATCGCGGCCCCGGAGGGACGGCGCGAACTCGATGAACTGCTCGGCTGGGCGGACATCCTGGTCCACAACGAACCCCGGCTAAGGGCCGTGGACCTCGGCATCGATCCAACAAGACTCGAAGCCGATTACCCGCGACTCGTGACGCTGTCGATCACGCCGTTCGGCATCACGGGTCCGTACCGCGACTACCGGGCCACCGAGTTGATCGTGGCCAACGCCGGCGGTTGGGCCAATTTCTGCCCGGGGACCCACCCCGAACCCGAGTTTCCGCCGCTCAAGGTCTTCGGGCACCAATGCGCGATGATGGCGGGCACGGCGGGAGCCTTGGCGGCGCTGGCCACGGCCCGGGAAACCCGCCGCTCCGGCGTCGGCGACACCATCGACCTGTCGGAGCAGGACTACGTGGCGTCGGCGCTCGAGGCGGGCGTCCCGGTCTACTCCTACCGAGGTGCCGTGCTGAAGCGCTTCCACGAACGCGGGCTCATTCCCTGGGGCATCTTCCAAGCCAAGGACAAGCCGATCTTCCTGGTGTGTGTCGAGCAGGACCAGTGGGAACGGCTCGTTGAGTTCATGGGCAACCCCGACTGGGCGGCCCTTGACGTATTTGCTGATGTTCCCAGCCGTGCGGAAAACCAGGATCTCGTGCACCAGTTCGTGCAGGACTTCGTCGGCGAGTGGAACGCCTGGGATCTCTACCACGAGGCCCAGAAGCAACGCATCTGTTTCGCCCCGGTGACGAGTTATCCGGAACTCGCGGCGAACGAACACTTGAGAGCGAGGGGATTCTTCGCGACAGTGGACCAGCCGGGCATCGGCCCCCTGGAGCATCTCGCGTCGCCGGCGCTGACGAGGACGGGGCGGGCGGCGATCCGGCGCCATTCGCCGCGGCTTGGCGAACACAACGAGGAAGTGCTAGGGCGTGTCTCGCCACGCGCTCCGGTCGAGTCCACTACACCGAACCTCCCCTTGCATGGCGTGCGCGTGGTCGATCTGACCTGGGTCTGGGCGGGCACCTACTGTGCGATGAACCTCGCCCACTTGGGCGCGGACGTCATCCACATCGAGTCCGAGAAACGACCCGACCTGTACCGTCGCACGACGACCAGCGTCGCGGGCGATCCCCCGGACCTCAACCGATCGGGCATGTTCAACCAGTGGAACCAGGGCAAGATAGGCGTCGCCGTGGATCTCCGCTCTCCGCAGGGCATCGAGATCGTCAAGGACTTCGTGCGTGTGAGCGACGTCGTCACGCAGAACTTCGCCACCGGGGTCATGGAGCGTCTAGGCCTCGGCTACGACGTGCTGAGCGAGATCAACCCCCGGATCATCCTGGCGAGCGTCAGCGGCTACGGCCAATCGGGGCCGTACCGGGACTACATCGGGTACGGCCCGGCGGCGTCGGCGCTCACCGGCACGTCGGACACGACCGGCTACGTCGGCGGCGGACCGGAGGAGGTGGGCGTCTCGATGCCGGATCCCAATGCCGGGATCACCGGCGCGCTGGCGATCGTCTCGGCACTCGAACGCCGGGACGAGACCGGCCTCGGCGACCACTTGGACATCACCTTGTTCGAGGCCAGCGCGGCGTACGGCGTCGAAGCTTGGATGCAGTACGCCCTAAACGGCACGCAGCCGGAGCGACTAGGCAACCGGGATCCCCACATGGCGCCCCACGGCTGTTTCCCCTGCCAGGGCGAGGACGAATGGATCGCCATCGCCTGCGCGAGCGACGACGAGTGGCAAGGACTCGCCGCCCTGATCGACTCGACACTCGTCGACGACAAGCGTTTCGAGTCCCTTGCAGCCCGCAAGACCAATGAAGCCGCGCTGGAGGAGACGGTCGCATCTTGGACGCGGACCCAGGACCGCTGGCAGATCACGGCACTCCTCCAGAGTGCGGGTATCGCGGCCTTCCCGACCTTCACCTGCAAGGACATCGTCGAAGACCCGCATCTGAACGCCCGGGGCTACATCGAACGCTTGGCCCACCCGGAAACGGGATCCCGGGCGCACGCGGGAATCCCTTGGCGTTTGGCGCGCCGACCGAACGGGGTGCGTTTCCCCGCACCGTGCCTAGGCGCCGACACCGAGGACGCGCTGCGCGACATCCTTGGCTACGACGAGGATAGAATCCACGCACTTCGGTTGGCGGATGTGCTGACCTAAGCGCTTGGGGAAGAGCAGGTGACGGAAGAGCCCGTGCCAATTCACCGTGGCGGTCGCGAGCCGGTTGCCTTCGATGCCGACGAGTTGTCGAGCTGGTTGGAGACGGCGTACCTATTGCGTTCTCCTAGGAACGCGCATCGCCTGCTGGCTGCTGCCGAACAGGTCGCGCGTGGCGAGGGCGAGCCAATGGATGTAGGCGAACTTCGAGTTCGCTTCGGGCTGTACGAAGGGTGAGTGCCGTAGGGACGTCAACTCGCCTGCCTCGCAGCCTGTCGGACTTTTCGGCGGTAGGCGAAAGGTCGGCGGGGTGCTAGGGCGGCTTGGGCTGGGGCAAAAGGCGGTGCCGCGAGGCAACGGCTTTTGTGGCGCTAGCTCGCATCTCCTTGCGCGCCCCGGCGTCCATGCGTTCGATGGCACGGGTGAAGGCTGACGGCGCTATCCGAGCCGCGTTGCCCTTCAAGTAGTCCTCGATCTCCTCGGGATACGCCCGCCACATCTCGCGTAGAACCCAGCCGACGGCCTTTTGCATGGGTTGCCGGCGGTCTTCGACGCAGCGATCCACCATCGGCAAGACCTCGTCGGGCGGGAGGAATACCGCGTTCTTGCCGGTGTAGTGGATAAGGCTGACGATGGACACCCGCCGGGGCCAAAGCGCCTCGTCCATGTTCCAGCGTTCGAGAACGGGCATGACCGTCGTGAAATCTGCCTCCAGAAGTCGCGAATAGGTCCCGCTCAACCCATCGGCATGGCACCAGTTGTCGACCCGGTCGATCCAGCGCTTCATCACGGGCCAGTAGGCACCGTCGACGCGCTTGCGGACGATGGGCTGGTAGTACTCCAGGGCGGCGAACAGCACGTCGCCCCACTCGCTCCCCATCCACAGATCGTCCCAGATGGCGAGTACCGTGGCCTGGTCGACATCGTAGAACGAGAATCCCTGCTTCACGCGATGCCGGAGGGCCGGGACGCGAATCCCGACGTACTTCATCGACGAACCACGGTCCTTGGCCATGTGCCGGCCCAACGAGGGACTGCCCAGTGCCTGCAGCGCGAGAAGCACTTCGTCGTGGTATTGCGGGAACTTCATCGGACCACGCAATCGTAGGGGACGCCCTTGTGGCGTCCCGCCTTGGAGTGCCTCGAAGTCAGCCGACGACTTCGAAACGCTTGAGGTCGGGAGGCCCCGCCATGAGTCCGCGGAACTTGCCGCCTGCAGCCTTGAAGTGATCGCTCGCGCCATGAGCGGCCAATGCCGCGGCGTCATCGTAGAGTTCCATCACGGCATACCCCTCGTCGTCCTTGACCAGCGTGTAGAGCTGGTTGCCGGGTTCGTTGGCGCGGACGGCCGCCGCGAGTTCCAGCATCACGGATTCGAATTCCTTTTCCTTGCCGGCGGCGACGTTCAACCTTGCGAGTAGCGCGATCATGTATGGACTCTTCCAAATCGACGAGAGGGTGCGGCAGCATAACCCGACCGCACCGTTTACCGGAACACCGGGACACCGGAAGGAATGCACCGAGAAAAGCTCCTCACACTGCTTGGCGAATACGCCGGCCGCTATCCCCAGGAGGACATCTCCCGGTTCCGGCACTTCGTCGAACGCCAGCCGCGCTGTTTCGAACGCGACTGCTGGGACGACGGGCATGTCACCGGCTCCGCGGTAGTCCTCGACAGCGCCGGGACCTCGATGCTGATGACCCACCACGCCAAGCTCGGTCGCTGGCTGCAACTCGGCGGCCATGCCGACGGCGACCCCGACCCGCTGGCGGTGGCCTGCCGAGAGGCCATGGAGGAGTCCGGGCTCGCAGTTGAGCCAATTCGGGAAGACATCCTTGATCTCGACGTTCACGTTATTCCGCGGCGCGGCAACGACCCACCCCATTGCCACTACGACGTCCGGTTTCTGCTTCGGGCTGATCGACACGCGCCGCTCAGGGTTACCGGCGAGTCGCTGGCGCTGCGTTGGGTACCTCTAGGTGAAATGGAGGCGGTGACGACCGAGGAGTCGATCTTGCGGATGGTCAGGAAGTGTCTGGATCAGGATCGTCGCTGACTGGTTGACCACATCGGTCGTCGTGGTCGATCGGCCAACGGGCGTCCTCGTACGCAAAGACCAGCGTCAGGAGCGTTTCGAGCTTGCGCCCTTCGGGCGTGTCAGGTGATGCGCCCATCAAACGATCAATCTCGACAAGGGCGGCATCGTAGTCGGCTTCTGATTTGATCTGTTCTATGTCCACGCTCGTATCCGTAGATGACTGCGAGCGGGTCAGGCGTGACCGCTCTAACGATCCGACCCCTTTACCCACCCTTGCACGCGTCGCCAGGTTCGGCCCACGCCGCCGTTCTTGAAGAACGCCTCCGTCAACGTGCCGCGTTCGGTCGAGAAGTTTTGCCAGAGCGCGTCCACGTAGGGTCGGCTGGATGTCGACAGCGTGCGGTAGAAGCCGTCGCGGTTGATGTCGCCGAGCGCTTCCCTGTAGTGGTCGAGGACGTGGCGGTTGACGAGGGATCCGGCGACACGGACGGTGGACAACGCCCCCGTGCCGACCTTGCCGATCTTCTCCAGCGTCCCGAGGGTCATCAGTCCCGAGATCGCCAGGGGGCTCACGCCTTCGCCCTTCGCGGTCGACCGAATGCGCTCCCAGAGGCGGTCCAGGTCCTCCTTGGGCAACACCACCGAAGGATCGATCTCGGACACCGCCTCCCGGGTTTGGCGGATGGTCTCCTTCAGCCCCTCCACCGATAGGGGTGGCGTATCGAGTGACTGGGCGGTCTTCTGGCTGGCCGAGGCGACTGCGTCCAGGAGATCGTCGGCTTGCTGAATGGCGCTGGCATCGTCGATGACCCCACGCGCTTCGAGATCCTCTGCCAGCTCCTTCAGGTAGGCCTTGGAGCCGTAGGCGATGTCGCCGACGAGGGCGAGGAGCAACATGGGGGAGACGTGGAACGTGGCCAGCGTCGCGAGGTCGACGAAGTTGCCGACTGTTTTCCGGGCGACGAAGTTCTCGACGCGCGGCGGGCTGGGACGGTGTTCGGGATCGACGCCGGCCATGTCTTCCGCCATGAAGTCGAGCATCTGGCCGATGAAGACTTGGTAGGTCTTCGCGTTGCGGAACGACTGGGGTACGAGCAGCACCGCGGATTCGCGCAATGTTCCGCCGACCACGCCGGCGGTGCCGCGGATGGCCCTCTCCGGCAATGACAGACCATACAGCAGGTAGTCGCGGATGTTCGACGGACTGGGCACCTCGTCGGACTCGGCCAACTCCTTCCCGCGCGTGTCTTCGTCCATCGGCTGCCCTAGTCGGTGGATTCGCGGTAGCCGGTGGCCAGCGACGTCTCGAAGCGAGCGAACGCCGCGTCCAGCATGGCCAAGCGCTCGGTTTTCGTGTCATCCGGCAGGAAGGAGTGCGCCAGGCAGTCACGGGAGATCGTCTTGATGTCGTCGTAGCCGAGGTCGTAGCGCTCCACGGCCTTGACGTATTCCATCGTCAGGTTCGAGCGGCTGACGCCCTCGTCGTCAGTGGTGAGGCATACGGGCACGCCGGCGCGGCGGTAGAGTTCGAAGGGATGCTTATCGTCGCGCACGCCCAGGATGCTCTCGTTGCTGGTCAGGTTGATCTCGACGAGAATCTCCTCGTTGCGCATCTGCTCGAGCAAGCCCACAAGGTCCCGCTCCCAGGCAATCGAGATGCCGTGGCCGATGCGCCGGGAATGGCCCTCGTCGATGCTGCGCCGGATGCGGTCCCACATCGACGCCACCGGCGCGTAGCGCAGGGTCAGTTCGCCCGCATGCAATGTGATGGCGGGTTTGTCGAAGCGCTCCCAGAGAAAGTCGAGGATCTTCACCTGGTCGTCGAACTGGCGGCGGGAGGCCGGGTGATCCTCGGGGGCGACGATGTTCAGACCCACGACGCGTTCGTCCGACTTCATGGCCGTGAACGTAACGATGGCGTTGCGGAAGAACCGCTCCGTCGGGCCGGTGCGCAGCAGCGAGCCGATGTAGGCGACGGCGGTTTTCGTTTCGGGCTCTCCCAGGGCCGGCGATATGCCGAGTTCCCGGGACGCTTCGGCCTCGAGTCCGTCGATGTATTCGGTGAAAGAGCGACCGATCGCCGGGTCTTCGATGAGGGCTTCGAACGGGGCTAGGCTGCCGGGCAGGTCGCCGAGGTCAAGTTCGTGGAAGATCTCGTAGAACCGTCCCCATGTGGCCCCCGGCACCGGGGTCATCATCAGTTCCACGTAGTTGACGTTTTGGTAGCGGTTGCGGCGGATGATCTCCGCGAGAACCTGGGCCTGGGTCCGGCGGGCGGAACCCAACCGCGAGAACGTCTGGAAAAAGTGGTGGTGGCCGTCGCCGGTGTTCGGATACCAGCCGCGCATGCTGACGGTCTCGAAGAACGCCTTCAGCATGGCCGAATCGGCTTCCAACTGGTCGAGGCTGACGGTGTGTTCTTCTTCGCTGGCGGTGAACCCCTTGCTCCTCGGGTCGTAGCGGAGGCCCTTCACCCGGGCCTCGTCGATCACGTAGTCGCTGTAGACGGCGCCGCCCGCGTGATTGTGCAGGTCCGCGCCCTTGGGAAAACGCCGGAGGAACGCGATCAGTTCCGGTCGTGTTCGCTTGGCCAGTTCGAAACGTTCGGCCGGCGTGCCGGCGTCGGGATGCCAGAACAACCGGTCGTCGTCCGCAACGGCGGGGTGGCTTGGCATCACGATGGCGCACGCAACGGCTGTCGCCGAGACAAGCCGCATTCCTCAAGCCTCCCGGTAGACTCGGCCGCGTCGGCGAACCGGTTCGAGCAACGACAGGTCGCCGGACGGCACGTCGTAGCCCTCGGGGAACGGCGGCCTGGCACCCACGCCGATCGCCTCGAGAACCCGGTCGTCCCGGTAGTAGCAGGCGACGGTTTGCATCGCGAGGGTGCGCAGGAAATGGGGTTCGCGGTCGCGGACGGCGTCGACGAGGGCCTTGCGCCTTGCCGGGTCGAGGGACGCGAAGGCTTGCCCTTGGGACTCGAAGGCTTCGGCATCGAGTTGGTCCAACTCGGCGCGCAGGCCGTCGAGCGTATGGCTCTCGTTTTCGCGAATGTAGCCAAGCACATCGACATCCGCCGCGCTTGGCCGCTGTCCGTCCTCGCTCGCCGGGATAATGAGGTCGAGCACGATGGCCAGGATGCGCCGTTGATCGTCGCTCAAGGGGTTGTCAGTACCGATGACTTGGTTCATGGCCGGTCTTGTGGTCGTCGGGCGAAAAGTCCCGCGTCCTGCCGCGTCCCATCGTTTCTGAGGTGGTGGAGCTTGCGGGTGCGGAAGTAGACTTTCAAGGCATCGGAGGAGTGCCGTGGATTTTGAGTGGGATCCTGACAAAGCCGATACGAACATCGCCAAACACGGTGTCTCGTTCTTCGATGCCACGGAAGTGTTTGGTGATGTCCTGTCGTCGACGTTTCTGGATCCGGACACTTCGGTTGGCGAGGATCGTTACCTCATATTCGGTCAGAACTATCGGGGCACCCATTTGGCGTGTCGTTCACGGACCGGGGTGATACATCCGATTGATCTCGGCACGGCAGATGACAGCTCGAGAGAGGGCGGCGTATGAAGAAGGATGAGCTACGGAAGGACTATCCCGCGAGTCTCATCAAATCGGGCATTCGGGGGAAGTACGCGCATCGGTACGCCGCCGGCACCAACGTGGTCCTCATCGATCCCGACCTTCGGGAGCACTTCCGTGACTCGAAGGCCGTCAATCGTGCCCTTCGCCGCTACCTTCAGTCCGCCTCCCAAGCGTAACGTCGACCGTTAGTCGAACAAATCCGCCAAGCGCTGCTTCATCGAGTCGGCGATGTAGAGCGCCACCGCCTGGATCGTGGTGGTCGGGTTCACGCCGCCGGAGGTCACGAAGACGCTGCCGTCGACGATGAACAAGTTGCGGACGTCGTGGCTACGGCCCCATTCGTTGACGACCGAACGCTCCGGATCAGTGCCCATTCGGGCCGTGCCGAGCAGGTGCCAGCCCGCCATGCGAATCGGGGAGGGCGCCTTCTGAATCTTCCAGGCGCCGGCCGCCTCCATGGCCTCGGCCCCTCTCGCGAGGCCATGGTCGAGCATGCGCCGGCTGTTCTCACTCAGTGTGTAGGTGATCTTCGGCGACGGAATGCCGTTCGAGTCGGTGAGTTCCGGGTCGAGGGTGACCCGGTTGTGCTCTTCGGGCAGATCCTCGCAGCAGATGCCTAAGTGGATGTTGCGGCCGAAAATCCTGTCGAAGGCGTCGTGGTGGCCCGCGCCCCAGGGGATCGTGCCTTGCGCCATCCCGCCCCGGGCTGTGCCGACGGGTGGGCCGCCCCGGGTGATCTGCATGTTGTAGCCCCGCACGAACTCGCGCGAGGTGTCCGTCTCGTAGAACTCCTGGCTGAGGATGCAGCAGCCCTGGGGCCCGAAGTTGGACCCGAGCGGTTCGTCGAAATGGCCGGCCACCATGCCCCAGGGATGCAGCATGAGGTTGCGCCCCACCAAACCGGAACGGTTGGCGAGGCCGTTCGGAAACCGTGCCGACGTGGAGTTGAGAAGCAGCCTCGGGGTGCCGACGCCGTTGCAGGCCACGACGACGACCTCGGCGCGTTGATGGCGTTCGTTGCCGTCGGCATCGAAGTAGGTCACGCCGGTGGCCATGTCGCGATTGTCGACGGTGATTTCCCGAACCCGGCAATGGGTCCGGAGTTCGACCCCGGCGCGCTCGTTCATCGGCCAGTAGGCGATGTCGGCACTGCTCTTGGCGCCCTGGGCGCAGCCGGTGTTGCACGGTCCGAGATTCAGGCACTGGCCGCGGCCGTTGTGCGGGCGGGTGATGATGGCGCTGTCGGACGGCCACCAGTGCCAGCCGAGCTTGTTGAAGCCCTGGCCCATGGTCTCGCCCATGCGGCCCATCGGGATGTGCGGCAACGGCGGCTGGTGGGCGGGAATGGCGGGGTCGCCCGCCAGCCCGGCGACCCCGATGTTGTTGTCGTTCTCGGCGAAGAAGGGCTCCAGCGTGGCGTAGTCGATGGGCCAGTCGTCGGCGACGCCGTCCAGGGTCTTGACGCGGAAGTCGGAGGGGTGGAACCGGGGGAAGTGCGCCGAGTAGAGGATCGTGCTGCCGCCGACGGCGTTGAAGTTTAGGATCGCGATGGGCGAATCGTCGTCGTTGATGGGGTAGTCGGCGGGACGCCTGCGGAGGTTCGGACTGACCTGCATCTCCTTGGCGGCGCGGGTCTCCCAGTCGCGCCCGTTGCTCGGGTACTCCGCCGGGTTCATCCAGCCGCCCTGTTCCAGGCAGACGATCCGCATCCGGGTCTCCGCCAGGCTCCAGGCGACGGCGGCGCCAGAAGCACCCGCCCCGACGATCAGTACGTCGACAACGTCGTCCGCCATGACTTCCTCTCAAGAATCGCCAACGTATTGTTCGGTGTTTCCGCGTGGAACGCTAGGGATATGATTAGCGCCCCCCAATGCAGTCGCCCGCCGCAGCAAGATGTCCAACTCATGAAGCAACTCATTGACTTCCTTCCGGTCGTCGCCTTTTTCGGCGTCTGGCTCGCGACGGGTCGGGACATCTACTACGCGACGGCCGCGCTGATGGCCGCCGCGGTGATCCAACTCGCGGTGTTCAAGCTCAAGGCGTGGCCGATCCCGGGCCAGGTCTGGTTCGTGTTCTGGGCGGCCATGATCTTCGGCACGATGACGCTCGTGTTCCGCAATCCGCTGTTCATCCAATGGCGGCCGACGGTCGTCAATTGGATCCTCGCGCTGGTGATCATCGGCAGCCGGTTCATCGGCCGGGGCAACTACGTGCAGCGGGCGCTGGGCAAGGTCATGGTGTTGCCCGACCGGGCGTGGCGAGCGCTCACTTACGGCTGGGCCGGCATATTCGCGCTATCGGGCACCATCAACATCTGGGTGGCCTACACCTTCAGCGAAGACACCTGGGTGTTCTACAAGCTCGTCTCCGGGTTCGTCGTGTCGTTCCTCCTGGTGGGAGGCAGCTTCGTCTACCTGGTCGCCACGCGACAATTGCCTTCGCTGCCGGCGAAGGACTCTTCTAAGCCGACGGGAGAGGCAGCCCGGAAGAAGACCGCGGGTGGAGACAACGCATGACGGTGTTGTCCGTCAACGTCAACAAGATCGCCTGGTTGCGCAATGCCCGCGGCGGCGACCGCCCCAGCGTCGTCGACTGCGCACGCACGATTCTCGACGCCGGCGCGGCGGGGATTACGGTCCATCCACGTCCGGATGCGCGCCATATCCGTGCCGACGACGTCTACGCGTTGAAGGGGTTGCTGGACGAATACCCCGGCAGGGAGTTCAACATCGAGGGGAATCCCACCGCGCCGGCTCGCGAGGGTTATCCGGGCTTCGATCACCTCATCGAAGCCGTCCGGCCCGACCAGTGCACGCTGGTCCCGGACGACGACGCGCAGCTGACCTCCGACCACGGCTGGAATCTCGCCCGCCCAAAGACCGTGGCGCAACTGGAGGGCCTGGTCGCGCGCTACAAGTCCTGGGGCGCGAGGGTCAGCCTGTTCATGGATCCGGTTGCCGCGCACATCGCGGCGGCGAAGCGTTTGGGCGCGGACCGCATCGAACTCTACACCGGCCCGTACGCCGACCTCGTCGCCGAACGGGGAATTGATCATCCCGAGGCGAGCAACTCCTGGCGGACCTATCGGGACGCCGCGCACTACGCAAACGAATGCGGCTTAGGCGTGAACGCCGGTCATGATCTCGATTTGGTCAATCTGACGCGGTTCGTCTCGATGGGCGGCATCGCGGAGGTTTCCATCGGCCATGCGCTGATCGCTGACGCCCTGGAGTCGGGGTTGGCGTCGACCGTCAAACATTATCTTGAAGAACTGGAGTCCTGAACCATGACGAGAGCGGTTTCCTTCATATGGGCCCTTGCGCTGGCCGCCACGGGCGTTGCGGCGGACGAAGACAATGTCAGCGTGGAGATCGTCACCGACGTCGGGACGATAGCCGTGGAGCTTGTCCCCTCCAAGGCGCCGGAAACGGTCCGGAACTTCCTCGAACGGGTCGACGAGAACTTTTTTGACGGCCTGATTTTCCACCGGGTTGTGTTCACCTTCGTGATCCAGGCGGGCGGGTACGATGTCGACATGAACTATCGCGAGGCGCCAGAGACCGTGGTCAACGAGTCTGCGAACGGTCTCAGCAACACGCGCGGCACCATTGCCATGGCGCGAACCAGCGATCCCGACTCGGCGGGCGCGCAGTTCTACATCAACATGAAGGACAACACCTCGCTGGATGCCACGCCGGATCGACCGGGCTATACCGTATTCGGGAGGGTGACCGAAGGAATGGAGGTGGCCGAGCAGATCGAACTGGTGGATACGGGCACTGTGGCCGGATTGGCGGACGTGCCGAACGAACCCATCGTCATCGAGACGATCCGGCGCGTCGAACCGGAGGATTGAGCTATGATGCCGTTCGCGGTCCCCGGTTCGGGGATGCGGACGTCGAGGTGGTCGGTTGATCACCGCTCAATCGAGAAGAAGATCCATGAAAACCATCGTCACCACCGTCGTAGTCGCCGCCCTCTGCGCCGTCGTCGCCACGGAGCTCTATTTCCGGCTGCTCGAGGGCGAATACCTTGTGCTGATGGCCATGTTCTTCGTCGTCGGCACGGTGACGGCCGTGGCCACGGCGCGGTTCCGCGCCCGCCAGCCGCAGCCGGCATCCGTTGAACGCCCCCCTCGCAAGCGCACGCCGCGTCGTCGCCAGCGCCGGCCCAGCCTCCCGCCGGATGCCGAACGCGAGAACGGCGAGGTGAAATGGTTTGACCGGACCAAGGGCTACGGCTTCGTTCGCCGGGAAAACGGCGACGAGATCTTCGTCCATCACCGCTCTATTCGCCGCCAAGGAAGCGAACGGCCCAGCCTCGACGACGGCCAGTCGGTGAGTTTCGTCGCAGTGGAACGCGAGCGCGGTTGGCAAGCCGAGGACGTGGTTCCCGAGTGAACCTCAAGACATTGCTCGCGGAGCGCCTGCAGGTGGCGCTGCGCGACGCGGGTGCTGCCGCCGCACCGGCCATCGTGGGCCCGGCGACGCGGCCGGAATTCGGCGACTACCAGGCGAACGGCGCCATGGCGGCGGCAAAGCGTCTCGGGATGAAGCCCCGCGACCTGGCGTTGCGGGTCGCCGAGGCTGCCGATCTCTCGGGCATTGCCGCACGCTGCGAAGTCACGGGTCCCGGCTTCATCAGTCTGACCATCGACGACGATTGCCTGTCCGAGGCGATTGCCGGTGGCCGGATAGAACCGGTTGGTGGTGGCGAACGGGTGGTCATCGACTACTCGCACCCGAATCTCGCCAAGGAAATGCAGGTCCACCACCTGCGCAGCACCATCATCGGCGATGCCGTCGCCCGCGTGCTGGACGCCTTGGGCTACGACGTGATCCGGCAGAACCACGTTGGCGACTGGGGAACCGGTTTCGGTCGCCTGGTCGCCCATCTCAACGACATCGGCGAGGACAGCGAGGCGCTAGGCGACCTCGAACGGTTCTACAGCGAGGCAAGCGAACGCTTTGTCAACGATGCGGCATTCGCCGACCGGGCGCGGCAGGTCGTCGTCGATCTACAGGGCGGCGACCCCGCGACGCTTGAGCGTTGGCAGCGCTACATCGACATCTCGATGTCCCATTGCCAAGCCGTCTACGACCGTCTCGGCGTCGGCCTCAAACCCGAACACGTACGCGGCGAGAGCGCCTACAACGACGATCTCGACGGCATCGTCGAAGATCTGCAAGCGAAGGAGCTGCTTACCGAGTCGGACGGCGCTCTGTGCGCGTTCCTTCCCGAGTTCAAGGGCAAGGACGGCAAGGTCGTGCCCATCATCGTCCGGAAGTCCGACGGCGGCTACCTGTACCACTCGACCGATTTGGCCGCGGTCCGTTATCGAACCGGGGCGCTCCGCGCCAAGCGTGTACTCTACGTCGTCGACGCCCGGCAAAGCCTGCACTTCAAGCAGTTGTTCGCCCTCGCCAAGCATGCCGCCTACGACGCGGGCGCATCGCTGGAACATCACCCGTTCGGCATGATGCTCGGCAACGACGGCCGGCCGTTCAAGACCCGCGAAGGCAGCGGAACGCGCCTGCTCGACTTGCTCGACGAGGCGACGGTCAGGGCACGACGACTGGTCGAGGCCAAGAATCCCGAACTCGATGGCCAGCAGATGGACCGGGTGGCGCGCGCCGTGGGCATCGGGGCCGTCAAGTACGCGGATCTCTCGAAGAACCGCACCGGCGACTATGTCTTCGACTGGGACGCCATGATGTCATTCGAGGGCAACACGGCGCCGTATCTGCAATACGCCTACGCGCGCATCCAGAGCCTTTTCCAGCGCGGTCGGGTCGACGCCGCCGCGTTGACGGGCAAGCCGGCGATCCGCGAGGCTGAAGAGCATGCGCTGGCGTTGCAGATCGCTCGCTTCCAGGAGACCCTCGAACAGGTCGCGGCGACCGTCATGCCGCATCATCTGTGCACCTATCTCTACGACCTTGCCGCAGCCTTCATGCGCTTCTACGAGCGCTGCCCGGTGCTTGACAGCGACGTCCGGAACGACCGGCTCCTGCTTTGCCGCCACACCGCCGCCACCCTGTCGCGCGGACTCGACCTGCTGGGAATCGAGACGGTGGACCGGATGTAGTACCGGCTTTGTGGCTACGGCTTCGGCGCGTCCAACTGCGCTCGTATCTGCTGGTAAGCCGCTTCGTCAAGTCTGAAACGCGAAAACAGGATCGCGCCGATCGTGTAGCAGACCAGCGGGAAGATTCCGTACAGGCCGACCATCCAGATTTGCGTCGTCATGGTCTGCGGCTGGTTGGGTACGAAGCCGGATAGCTCGAGGACGAAACCCGTCAGCGCCAGCATGACGCCGATGGCGCTCTTGTAGACGAAGTTCCACGCCGCGAAATAGGAGCCCTCCTTGCGCTCGCCGGTGCGCAGTTCGTCGTAGTCGATGACGTCGCCCTGCACCGATGGGCCGATGGTGCCGCCGCAACCGGCGGCAAGGCCCGCGAATACCGCGAACACGAAGATCCACGGCAATCGGAACTCCACCGGAAGGAACGGCAACAGGAACATCGCGCCGAACGAGAAGCCGGTCCCGAGCATGGAATACATCCACAGTCGCACCTTGCCGATTCGCCGCGACAGCGGGATCCACAACGGCACGGAGAAGGCCGACGGGATCATGTAGAAGAGGATGACCAGCGGCGCCATGTGCGGCGCGCCGACGATGTATTGCGCCACGTACAAGGTGAGCACGCCGATGGCGGCGGAGCCGATGTTCTCGATCAGCGTGACGATGATGAGCAATCGGGCGTGGTGGTTGCGCCAGACGTCGGCGAAAGCGCGCAGCGGGTTGGTGTTGACACGGCCTTGGAATTCCGGGCGCTCGCGCAGTTTCGCGACGGCGAACACGATCATCAGCGCCATGAACAGGCACGCCGGAAGCGAGGTCTCGAAGGCGCTTTGTCGCGCCGCGCCCGGGCCTTCCGCCTCGGCGCCGATCAGGATCTGCATGGTGAGCAGGGACAGGATCGACCCGACTGTGTAGAACCCGTGGCGGAAGCCGAACAGCCGGCTGCGCTCGTGGTAGTTGGTGGACAGTTCGGCGCCGAGGGACAGGTGGGGGACGAAAAAAGCGGTCATCACCGAGTAGAAGCCGATGATGGCAACCGCCATCCAGACCACGAGGCCCGTCGCCGAGAGGCCGGTCGGCGGCGCGAAAATCATCACGAACGTCGCAGAGATCGGCACCACGCTCGCCGCCATCCAGGTGCGCCGCCGCCCGAACCCCGAACGCGTGCGGTCGGAAAGATAGCCGACCAGCGGATCCGACACCGCGTCCCATACCCGCGAGGCGCTGAAGATGAGCCCCATGACGAGCGGCGAGATCAGCAGCACGTCGGTGGAGAACTTCATCACGTACAAGCCGATCAGCAGGTACATGTAGCCGGCGCCGACGGCCGGCACGCCGTAGGCGAAGACGGTCGACCACGGCACCCGGTCCGCGGCGTCCACGGGCGACGCTGCTGTGGGAGCGTCCGCCATGATCAGGGGTTCTCGACGAGGCAACCGCGCGCAAGCATACCCAACCACACCGGCTCGTTACCGTCGTAGGGGACGGGCTTGTCCCGTCCCCTTCCGGGGCAGCGTCAAGGGTCCGGCGCGGGCGGGGGCGCGCCCTTCGGTCGCGATAGCCCCGCCCCTGTACGCGCCGTACTGCGGTGCGGGCTGCTAGGATGAGCCCATGACCCGCCCTTCGCCACTCGCCGGCGTCCGCGTTCTCGACATCTCGGAGGGCATCGCCGCGCCGTTCTGCGCGAAGCTTTTGGGCGACCTCGGCGCCGATGTCGTGAAGGTGGAACGCCCCGGGACGGGTGACGAGACCCGCGAGATGGGTCCGTTTCCGGACGGGACCGACGCCGACCCGACCCGGCTCGAGGCGAGCGCGACGTTCTTCTTCCTGAACACCAGCAAACGCAGCGTCATCATCGATGCCGAACCGACGCGCCGGGCGGAGCAACTCGCGGCGCTGGTGCAGCGGTTCGACGTGGTGGTGGCGGGGGAGACAGCGGAATCGCTCGAAGCCCGGGGGATCGGCTACGACGCGTTCCGCCGCTGGAATCCGGAGGTGATTCTCACGACGATCTCGGGATTCGGTTCCTTCGGACCGTACTCGGCCTACGAGTCATCGCACCTGGTCTCCTGCGCGGTCGGCGGCTGGACCCAGCTGTGCGGTTTGCCCGACCGCGAGCCGCTACAGGTTGGCGGTGTCCTCTCGGAGACCCTGGCGGGTGCATTCGCGGCCGCCGCTACGCAACTCGCCGTGCTCGGCCGGATGCGCCACGGCCGCGGCGACCACGTCGACGTGAGCGTGCAGCAGGCGGTTCTTGCCGGTGCGCAGATCCCGACGATGCTCTACGAGTACCGGGGCATCGTCCCCGAGCGGTATTCCAGCGTCGGTGCGGGTGCCGGCACATGCTGCATGCTGCCGACTGCGGACGGCATCATCGGCATCAACGCCCTGACGCGCCCGCAGTGGCGCATGCTGTGCGAGTTCTTCGGCCGCAAGGACATCGCCGAATCGGAACGCTACCGGACGGTCTCCTGGGTGAATGCGGACGAGCGCATCGACGAGATCCGTGCCGCGTTCCGGGAAGCACTCGCGGACCGGACCGCGGAGGCCCTCTTCCACGAGGCGCAGGCGTGGCGGGTGCCGTTCGGCCTCGTGCCGGACATGGCGGGAATGTTCGACTTGCCGCCGCACCGGCACCGGGGGTTCATCGTGCCGCTCGACCACCCCGTGGCCGGGACGGTGGAGGTGCCGGGCATCCCGTTTCGTGCCACCGGCACCGAACCCCGTCCCTACCGGCCGCCGTTGCTTGGCGAACACACCGAGCAGGTGCTCTCAAGCCTGTCGACGGTGTCCCCATCGCAAACCAACGATTCCCCCGACGGCGCCAACCCGCTGCCCCTCGACGGCGTGCGCGTCCTCGACCTGTCCATGTTTTTCGCCGGGCCGGTATGCGCCCAGATTGCTGCGGATGCCGGTGCGGAGGTCATCAAGGTCGAGTCGATCCAGCGCATCGACGGCTGGCGCGGCAGCGCCTCGTCGAACGCCAACACGGAGCTGCCGGGTTGGGAGAGTTCGCCGTACTTCAACTGGGTGAACCGCAACAAGCGCGGGATCACGCTGAACCTCAAGGATCCGCGCGGCGTGGCGATCATCAAGAAGATGGTTGCGGATGCCGACGTTCTCATCGAGAACTACACGCCGCGCGTCATGGCCAGCTTCGGGCTCGACTACGACACGTTGCGCGAAATCAATCCGCGCCTCGTGATGATCTCCCTGTCCGGATTCGGTGCCGACAGTCCCTGGCGGGACTACGTGGCGTTCGGCATGTCCACCGAACAGATGGCGGGCTTCACCCATCTCACCGGCTACCCCGGCGGCGAACCGCTGTTCACGGGTACCACCGGAGGCGACCTGTTTTCCGGGGTCATGGGCGCCAACGCGCTGTTTGCGGCGCTGAATCACCGCGAACGCACCGGCGAGGGGCAGCACATCGACTTCGGGCAGGTGGAGGCATGCAGCCTCTACGTCGGCGACGCGATGACCGCCTGGTCGCTGGCCGGGATCGATCCCGGCCGGGTCGGCAACGGTCATCACCACTATCCGCTGCAGGGTGTCTATCCGTGCCGCGACGACCGGTGGATCGCCATTACCTGCAAGACCGAAGCGCAACGTGGCGCACTCGCCGAGGTCGTCGGCGAGCGAACGGTTGCCGAGGCGGGTGCCGGGTGCCACGACGTCATCGCCGCATGGACGGCGCCCCGCGACCACTTGGCGTTGATGGCCGACCTGCAGGCCGCCGGCATCCCCGCCGGCGCCGTCATGAATGGTCCGGACCTGCTTACCGATCCACAGCTTGCGGCGCGGGAAGGACTGTTACTGCAAGATCGCCCGGGTCTTGGGCCGAAACACTACCCGGGCCAGCCCTACCAGTTCCGACGCGGGGCGCGGTCGCCCAACGAACGCGCGCCACTGCTCGGCGAGCATTCGAGCGAAGTGCTCAGGGAATACGCCGGTCTCACCGACGAGGACATCGCCGAGCTCGTGATCGACGATGTCGTGGGCACGGTGCCGATGGCGGCGCGCTGACGTCGAACTTCGGGAAGTGGTGCCCTGCGGGACGTCAGGCGGGTGCCCGGGCGAGGGGCATCGTGTACGACTTCAACTCCGCCACGAAGTCGCGTAGTGCCTGGATTCCCGTGTTCTCCGCCGCGACGCACCAGTCCTTGAAAGCCGTCAAGAGGTCGTCGCGGTTGCCGCCGCGTTTCGCCCAGACTGCGTTCAGCTCCAAACGCTTCTCGTAGATCGTCTTGAGGATCGGACTCGATTCCAGGATCGCCTTGATGTCGCGACGTTCCCGCTCGCCGACCAGCATCTCCTCCCGGCAGAGCACGTTCTTGGCGCGCCGGAGGAGACGGCGGGTGGCGCCGTCCGCGCGCCGGATCTCCAGTTTGGCCAGCGGGCCGACGACGCTTTCGGCGTAGTGCGACATGACCCGGAAACGGTCGTTCAACGCGCCCCAGACCGTGTCCATGTCGATGTGCGCCTTGTCGTTCGCTCGGGCAACGATCGGGCCGGTGGAGCGTGGTTTCGCCAAGCCGAATGCGGAGAACAGCCGGATCCAGAACCAACCCATATCGAA
Organism: Gammaproteobacteria bacterium; assembly: GCA_028819775.1. Next base: position 20,399 of record JAPPKV010000116.1, read on the forward strand.
CTCCCAGGGCTTGACGGAGAACTTCGCCGAGTTCGGATAGGTGTGGTGGTTGTTGTGCAGTTCCTCGCCGCCGATCAGGATGCCCCACGGCACGATATTGGTGGACGCGTCCGGGGTTTCGAAATTGCGGTAGCCGACGGCGTGGCCGACGCCGTTGATCACGCCGGCGGCGAGTACCGGAATCCACAGCATCTGCACGGCCCAGATCACGATGCCGAGGCTGCCGAAGAGCAGCACGTCGACGACGGCCATGGTGCCGATGCCCCAGAAGGAGTGCGCGGTGAAAATGTGACGCTCCCACCAGTCGTCGGGGGTGCCCTTGCCGTACTTCTCGAGCGTCTCGTCCGTTGCGCTGGCGCGGTAGTACTCGGTGCCCTTCCAGAGGATCTCCTTCAAACCGTGGACCTGCGGGCTGTGGGGATCGTCCTCGGTTTCCACCAGCGCATGGTGCTTGCGGTGGATCGCGGTCCACTGCTTGGTGCTCATGCCCGTGGTGAGCCACAGCCATGCCCGGAAGAAGAAGGCGAGGGCGGGATGCAGGTCCAAGGCGCGATGCGCGGAATGCCGGTGCAGGTACAGGGTGACGGCCATGATCGTCACGTGCGTGACGATGAGGGTGTAAACCACGGCCATCGGTATGGACAACCCGACCAGGCCGTACCACCAATCAAGTAGATTCACTAGCGTCCTCCGCCCCTCGAGGCTTGTTGTGACCCGATTCTGACAACTCGTTTCGGCAAAAGCTACCGCCAGTTTCGCCCGTTTGCATGAACCAAAACACGGGACGGGACGAGCCCGTCCCACGGTTCGTTCCCGCGTACGTCCGGTGTTGCCATTGTGTCGGCGGGCGGGATCAAGCCCGAATCAATAATGCGCGCGCAATCTCAGGTAGTAGCTCCCGCCGTTGAAGCCGGCGGGATGGTTGAGCGCGTAGTCGGCGCCTAGGTAGCCCGCCACACCCGCGAATTCGTGCTTGTCGGGATAGGTGTCGAACGCGTTCCTCAAGCCCAGGGAAACGGTGTATTTGGCGAACGCACGGCTCAAATCCGCGTCCACGACCGCGATGGCATCCGTCGAGATGGCGCAGGACTCGCAATTGAACAGGTGCTCGTAGACGCTGTCGTAATAGCTCCATCTCGCCCGCAGGCCCCACGCCCCCCGGACGTAGTCGACTGTCAGGTTTGCGCGGCTGTCGGGCAGTCCGTCTTCGAGTTCGCGCACGCCCGCCGCGGACAGGGTCGCGCCGGCGTCGGTGATATCGGTATTCGTCAGGTTGTAGGCGAGGATCACCCCCGCCCGGCCGCCGGCTAGGTCGATGGCGGTCTCGGCGACGAGGTCGAGACCTGTGGTCTCGCTGTCGATGTCGTTCACGAAGAAGGAGACCGCCGTTACGGTCTCGGCACCGATGATGTTGGCGACCAAGAGGTCGGCATGGTCCCGGGCGCTCAGGTTCTGCTGGGTAAGCGCGATGCGACCGTCGACCTCGATGCGGAACCAGTCCAGTGTGACGCGAATGTCGCCGAGCGTGAACGCGGCGCCGACGCTCAAATTGACCGACTCCTCGGGCTGCAATTGCCGACCGCCTTTCAGCATGGCGACCGGGTGGGTGGGCGGCAATGTCAGCGACTCCGTCAACTGGCCATCCACGAACACGGTGGCGGCGCGGCGCAGATTGCTCTGTCCGATGGACGGCGCGCGGAAACCGGTGCTAACCGCTCCACGAAGTGCGAAGGCCTCGCTGACTTGCACGCGACTCGCAAACTTGCCGTTGGTCGTGGAACCGAAGTCGCTGAACTGTTCGAAACGCAACGCTCCCGACACGAGCCAGCGGTCCGTGGCATCCACGTCGAGGTCCACGTAGGCGGAATGGCTCTCGCGGTCGAAGCGTCCGGCGACACTGGCGTTGAATCCCTGGAAACCGTTCGAACCCACGGAGAAGCCCTGGTCTTCGAATCCGCCGGGCGCCCAGGATTCGGTGTCTCCGGCAACCATCTCGAAGACTTCCTTGTGATGCTGCAGTCCGAAGGCGACGTTCAGGTCCGAGGCCGCGCCTATGTCCAGGGGCAGGGCGAAATCGGCGTTGGCGATGCGTTCGAATTGAATCTGGGCGCCCAAGTCGAACGCCGTGGGCGTGTTCGGTCCGTAGGAGGCGTTGACCGTGTTGCGGATCCGGTAGACCGCTTCGTTGCGCCCCGAGGACACGCTGAAGTCGTAGCGCAGTCCGGTCGCGCGGTCGCCGCGCCAACCCACGGTCATGGAAGCATCCCCCACGTCGCCGCCGAAACGTGGCGTGAAGCCCCCGGGAAACCACTCGTTGTAGACAAAACACTCGGGATCGGCGACGACCTGGTCCAGCGCCGCGGGGTCGGCCAGTCCATCCGTGACGACGACTTCCCGGCAAGGTGTTTCGCCCGGGGTCAGATCCGCCACTAGGAGATTGCCATCGGCACCGGCGAACACCCCGCTGCGGGTGTTCGGATTGCGGTAGAAGAAGCTGCCGTCGACCTCCCGCCCGGACCAGATGCCGAACCCGTAGAACTCGCTCCCGCCGGTGCCCGCTGCGGCGTTGGCGATGACCTTGAAGTCACCTTCGACGTCGGGTGCGCCCCAGACGACGACCGGATCCGCCACGTTGGTGTAGCCGTTGGCCACGAGCCGCGTGGCCTGGGGATCCTGGGAACCCCGGCTCGTGGGTGCGCTGTCCTTGAGTTCGACGCTCAAGGTTCCGAAACCGCCGCCGCCGAGGTTCGAGCCGTAGACCCCCGAGAGCGTAATCTGATCGCCATCGCCGGTGTAGGAGGAACCGTACTCGAACTGAAGCCGACGGGCCGAGGGATCGTCCTCGAGGACGAAGTTCAAGACGCCGGCGATCGCATCGGAACCGTACTGGGCGGATGCGCCGTCGCGTAGTACCTCTACGCGCTTCAGCGCGACACCGGCCAGGGGAACAATGTCGACCGCCTGGGCGCCCTTGTTGATGCCGGCCACGAATTCGCCGATCACGCCGCCGCGGTGTCGACGCTTGCCGTTGACGAGCACCAGCGTGCTGTCGGCGGGTAGTCCGCGCAGATTCGCGGGACGGACCAGTGTCGCCGCATCGCTGATGGGCTCCCGGCCGACGTTGAAGGACGGTGTCAGCGAAGTCAGCGCGTCCAGCGTATCGCCGTAGCCGAAGGCCTGGAGGTCTTCTTCGTGGACGATGTCGACGGGTACGGGCAAGCTGCCGGTTGAGTGCTCAGTACGCCGGGTACCGACGACGACGAGTTCCTCGATGGTCGCTTCGTCGGATGCGGCGGGCGATTGCCCGGCAAGGTCGGCTGTGATTGCGAGCGCAGCGAGCACCACGCAGAGACGTAGGGTGGTCATGCAGTGCCTCCGATAAACGTCGGGTCGATCCCGAGCCACCGCCAAGCCCTTTGGGTCAGTGCTGCTCCCAACGGCGGAAAAATAGCCGAGCACACCCGAGGTGTCACGGGGCTGGAACGTCTCACTTTGAAAACCCGAGCCTCCTTGGGAGTGGGAGAAGGGGCGAGCGTGCTACCGTGTGCCGTCATCGTTGCTCCGCGCAGTACGCCCATGCGCATCTCTCTACTCGCGATCGACGTCGATGGCACGCTGGTCACCGAGGACAATCGGGTGTTGCCGGAAACGCGTGCCGCGCTGCGTCGTGCCCACCTTGCAGGGTTGCCGCTCGTCCTGGCCACGGGTAGGCGATACCGAACGACCCGACAGGCCATGGATCAGCTCTCGTTGAGCCTACCCGCGGTGTGCCTGGGAGGGGCGCTAACCAAGTCCACGGCCGGCGACACGATTCACAGCGAACCGTTCGCGGTCGGCCAGGTCGAGCAACTACTGGCGCTCGCCCGCCGGCGGGGACAGTCGCTCATCCTGCAACGCGACGCCGATGGCCGGGGAGGCCCGGATTTCGTCGTGGATGCAGGCGTTGCGTGGAATGAGCCGACCCGCTACTACGCGGATGTCGGCGGCGATTCCGGCCGGGCCGACTTGACACCCGAGCGGTCCGGTCATGACGACGTGCTCGTCGTGGGAGCGTTCGGCGACCGTGACGACCTTCGCGAACTGGAGGACGACATCAACGATTCCGGTGACTACGCGACCGTTCTCGTGGAGTCCAAGCGAACGCCCGGATGGTATCTCGAGACGATCCTGGGCCACGTCGACAAGTGGTTTGGAATCCGACGGTTCGCGGCCTCGGCAGGGCTAGACGCCACGGCGATCTGTGCCGTAGGCGATGCGGCCAACGACCTGCCCATGATCCGGGGCGCGGCGTTCGGTGTCGCCATGGGCAATGCCGATCCACTCGTCAAAGAGGCGGCAGACTGGACGACGGACAGCAATCAGAAGAACGGAGTCGCAACCTTGGTTGGCCGCATCCTCGGCGCGGGATCTGTTTGAGGCCCGCGTTGCAATGGGGCCACGTTGCCTCCTTCGCCCCGCGTTGACATCGGCCTGCACCCGGCATCAAATGGCGGTATGCAGGCATTGGGGGATCCCTGCTATGACCTATCGCATCCTACTCGGCGCCACTGCGGTGGCACTGGCGCTTTGCATCGCTGCGAATCCGCGCAAGGAGTTCAACGCGGCCTATCGAGCCTACGGCGACGCGGTTGCGGAGTCCCGCTTCGGCGACGCGGCGACCCATGCGGGGGAAGCCCTGCAACTGGGCCGGGACGTCTTGGCCCCCGACAGCCCCGAAATCGCGTTGCTGGCGTTCAACCACGGCTTCGCACTGGCCAAGGCCGGTCGGGCTTCCGAGGCCTATCGGGCGCTCCTCGAAGCCCGCGGCCTCGTCGAGAAGGCGTTGGGCGGGGATGCCGTGGAGATTGTCCAAGTCGAGGTGGAATTGGCGCACACGGGTTCCCCGGAGCAGGCGCGGCAGCACTTCGACAATGCCTTGGCGCTGGCGAGCCGGCGACACGGCGAGGACAGCGAGTTCGTTGCGGACCTCAAGGTCGAGGGTGCCACGCAGATATTGACGCAAGGCACCACCGAACTCCTTGCCGGGGCGGCCGGCACCTACGAACGCCTCGCCCGGACCGACAAACTCGCACTGGCCCGATACTGGCTGGGCCACGGCCATCTCGACGATGATCGCTACCGGGACGCAATCGAGCCCATGTCGGCTGTCGTTGCGGCAAATCCCAGCGACCGGGAACTCGTGCTGATGGCGCGCGCGAAACTAGTGGAGGCGTTCGAGCGGCTCGGCGAGCGAGATCGAGCCACCGAGCACTGTTTGGCCATCGGGACCGCGCGAGGGTTTACCCGGCCCGAGAGATACAAGCCGCTCTTTGTCCCCGATCCGGTCTATCCCGAGGAACTTGGCCCCGACGCCGGCATCGGCTCGGTAACCATGGAGTTCACCGTGGATGCCGAGGGCTATGTCAGGCACCCCCTCGTGGTTGAGTCCCGGGGAGGCGGGGCGTTTGCGTCCGCGGCGCTGGCCTTGGCAGAGCGTATTCGCTACGCGCCGCAGTTCGTCGACGACCAGCCCCTGGCCGTGCCGGGTGTTCGGCACACGGTGGTTTTCTCTCCACCCTGATCGGGTGCGAACGTCTGGAACGTAACTTTGTCGTTGTCTGGGCGAGGGGAGTAATGAGATGAGTTTTCGTGGGCTTCGGACATTCGCGATTTGCGCAGCCTTGGCGGTGGCGGTTCCCGGCATGGCCGATCCCAACGCAGAGTTCACGGCGGCGTTCGAGGCGTATCGCGAGGCCATGGAGTCGGCGCGCTACCTCGCTGCGGTGGGGCATGCTGAAAAGGCCCGCCGGCTAGGGGACGAGATCTACGCCGACGATGTCGAGGTGAGGGCCACGCTGGCTTACAACCACGGCCACGCTCAGGCCATGTGGGGGATGAACAGTCCGGCCTACGGCACCTTGAAGGAAGCTTCGAAGCTCATGCGGCAGGCCCACGGTCCCAATTCGGAGGAGGTCCTCCAAGTCGAGACCGCCCTGCTCAAGACCGCGCCGGACCATGCCGCAAGACGACACCTGACCCGGGTTTTGAAGCTTGCCCGTCAGCACTATCCCGGGGACAGCGACTTGATGGCGGAAATCAAGTTGACCGGTGGAATCCGGGCCTGGTGGGACCGACGAGCGATTCCCCTACTGAACGAGGCCGCCGAGACGTTTGCCCGTCTCGGCAACACCGAACGCCAAGCGTATGCGGTTTTCTGGATTGGCAAGATCCACATCGGACGAGCGAAGTACGACAAGGCCGTCGAATCGATGACGCCGGTTGTCGACATGTTGCCCGCCGCCGACTCCATCGCCTTGATGGCACGTGCCAACCTGGTGGAGGCCTACGAGAAGCTTGGCAAGAGCGACAAGGCAACCGAACACTGCCTGGCAATCGGACAGACTACGCCTTGGACGGGAACCGCCAACTACCAGCCGTTGTTCAAGCGTCCGCCGTCCTATCCAAGGAATGCGCTGGTACGGAACGCGAATGGATACGTCCTGCTGGAGTTCACCGTCGACGAAATGGGCTTCGTGCGTGATCCGAAGGTCGTCGAGGCAAGGACCGCCAAAGACGTCAAGCCGTCGGAGCAGCCGGACATCGTCTGGGCTTTCGAACAGGCGGCCATCGAAGCCGCCGAAAAGTTCCGCTATGCGCCGAAGTTCGTCGACGGCGAACCGGTGGCGGTCGAGGGCGTGAGGAACCGGATCGTCTTTCAGATGCAGCGCTGACCGTAGTCTTGTCGGGAGCCGCACCGCGAAGGTGGGCCCCGGTATTGGCCCATCGCCGCCGCGCTGGTATGTTGGGTGTTCCCCTCCGTTGGGGTCAGTTCATGGCCAGCCACCAGGTCGCCGATATCAGTCTCGCCGATTTCCGTCGCCGCGAGATCGCGGTCGGTCGCAGGCTTCCCACATTCGCGATTTGCGCGGCCTTGGCGCTGGCGGTTCCCGCCATGGCCGATCCCAACGCCGAGTTCGCTGCGGCCTTCACTGCCTACCGGGAAACCATGGAAGCATCGCGCTACATCGAGGCGGTGGCACACGCCGAGAAGGCACGCGAACTGGGAGAGGAGATCTACGCCGACGACGCCAAGGTGATCGCGACCCTGGCCTACAACCACGGCTACGCGCTCGCCATGATGGGGGCGAGTCGCCCGGCCTACCGGGTATTGAAAGAGGCGCGAAAGCTCATGGGCCGGGCATACGGCCCCGACTCGGTGCAGGTGTTCCGGGTCGAGATGTCGATGCTCAACACGGTGTCCCCTGACTCGGTGGCGCAGGGCGAGGCGAAGGGCCAGTTGACCCGGGTACTGAAGATGGCGCGCCGGCACCATGCCGAGGACAGCGAGGTGATGGCCGAACTCAAGCTGAACGGCGGTATGCGGGTTTGGTGGGACCGGCGGGCACCGGACTTGCTGAACGAAGCGGCTGAGACCTTCGAGCGGCTCGGCAAGACCGACCGAGAGGCGCGCGCGAGGTTCTGGATTGGCAAGATTCACTTGGAGCGCGACCGGTTCCGGGACTCCGTCGAGTCGATGACGCCGGTGGTGGAGTTGTTGCCGGACGACGACAGCGTCGCCTTGATGGCTCGTGCCCATATGGTGGAGGCCTACGAGGAACTCGGCGAGAGCGACCGCGCGACCGAACATTGCCTGGCGATCGGTCAGACCGTGCCGTGGACCGGGACGGCCGAATACCAGCCGCTGTTCAAGCGCGTGCCCATCTATCCCCGCAGGGCTCTCGTAAGGAACACGGAAGGGCACGTCCTGCTGCAGTTTGCGGTTGACGAGATGGGCTTCGTGCGCAACCCCGTGGTCGTCCAATCGGAAGCCCTGCCCGCCCCTGCAGGGGTCGACTTGGGTATCGTCCGGGACTTCGAGACTGCCGCGATCGAGGCTGCCAGGAAGTTCCGCTACGCCCCGAGGTTCGTGGATGGTCAGGCGGTGGCCGTGGAGGGCGTCATGAACAGGATCGTCTTCGAAATGCGCCGTTGACAAGGGGTTTGCCTTGCGTGTTCTAGGGGCACTCGCAACCGGCTTGGCGTTCGCGACGGCGCACGCTGGGACTGCCGAGAACGACTTTGCGGTGGCGTTCAACGCCTATCACGATGCCATGGAACGGTCGCACTACGTGGAGGCGGTCGCACACGCCGAGAAGGCCCGCCAGCTGGCCGAGGAGATCTACGACGATGCCAAGGTGATCGCGACCTTGGCTTACAACCACGGTCACGCGCTCGCCATGTTGGGGGTGAACCGCCAAGCCGTCAGGGTATTGAAACAGACGCGAAAGCTCACGCGCCGGGCCTACGGCTCCGGTTCGGCGGAGCTATTCCGGGTCGAGATGGCATTGCTGAACACCGTGCCGGAGGACGAAGCGAGGGGGCAGCTGACCCGGGTAATGGAACTCGCCAGTGAGCATCTGGCCGAGGACGGCGAGGCGATGGCCGAACTCAAGCTCAACGGCGGCATGAGGGTCTGGTGGGACCGGCGAGCGGAAGGCCTGCTCGGCGAAGCCGCGGAGACGTTTGCCCGGCTCGGCGAGACTGAACGCGAGGCGCGCGCGAAATTCTGGATCGGCAAGATCCACCTCGGACGCGACCGGTATCCGCAGGCCGTCGAGTCGATGACGACGGTGGTGGGGTTGCTGCCGGACGACAACCGAACCGCCTTGATGGCGCGTGCCAACCTGGTCGAGGCCTACGAGAGACTCGGCGACAGCGACCGCGCGACCGAACATTGCCTGGCAATCGGGAAGACCGTCCCGTGGACGGGGACGGCCGACTACCAGCCGTTGTTCAAGGAAGCGCCTGTCGTTCCCAGGGGTGCCGTCATCATGGACGCCACCAAGGTATTCGTCTTGCTGGAGTTCACGGTCGACGAGATGGGCTTCGTGCGCGACCCGGTGGTCGTGAAGTCCAATCCCGGCACTCCCGCCCTCGGCGCGACCCTAGCGGAGCTTGTCCGGCGCTTCCGCGCCGCCGCGATCGACGCTGCCAAGAAATTCCGCTACGCGCCTAGGTTTGTGGATGGCCAACCGGTGGCCGTGGAGGGCGTGAGAAACCGAATCGTATTCAGGAAGCGCGATTAGCCGGCCTCGCAAGGACGAGCAGCCACGGGGCACCGCCCGCGCCGTTGGCCGCTCGCGACCGGCGCTGGTATCGTGCGCGTCCCTTTGCAGCCAAGCCATTCCATGACCGACTACAGAGTCGCCGACATCGGCCTCGCCGATTTCGGTCGCCGCGAGATCGCACTTGCCGAGGCCGAAATGCCGGCGCTCATGGCGTTGCGGCGTCGCTACGCGCCCGACAGACCCCTCGCGGGTGCCAAGATCATCGGCTGCATCCATATGACGATCCAGACCGCGGTGCTGATCCGCACACTGGTCGAACTCGGTGCCGAGGTGCGTTGGTCGTCCTGCAACATCTTCTCGACCCAGGATCACGCCGCCGCCGCGATGGCTTCCGATGGCATCGCCGTCTATGCGTGGAAGGGCGAGACTGAGGAGGAGTACGACTGGTGCATCGAGCAGACGATACTCAAGGACGGCAAACCGTGGGATGCCAACCTGCTGCTCGACGACGGCGGCGACCTGACGCAGATGATCCACGGCAAGTACCCGGCGATGCTAACCGGAATTCACGGTGTCAGCGAAGAGACCACCACCGGCGTGCATAGGCTCTACGAGATGCTCACCGTCGGCGAACTGAAGGTGCCGGCCGTCAACGTCAACGACTCGATCACCAAGTCCAAGAACGACAACCGCTACGGCTGCCGGCACAGCCTCAACGATGCCATCAAGCGCGCCACCGACATGTTGATGGCGGGGAAACGCGCGATGGTCATCGGCTACGGCGATGTCGGCAAGGGTTCGTCGGCGAGCCTGCGCCAGGAAGGCATGATCGTTCGCATCGTCGAGGTCGATCCCATCTGCGCCATGCAGGCCTGCATGGACGGTTACGAGGTGGTGTCGCCCTATGTCGGAGGAAACAACACCGGCCGAATGGAGGACATCGACGAACGGCTCATGGGGCAGACCGACCTGCTGGTGACCTGCACCGGCAACACCAACGTCTGCGATTCCGCCATGCTGCGGAGCATCAAGTCGGGCGCCATCGTCTGCAACATCGGTCACTTCGACAACGAGATCGACACCGCCTACATGCGCGACCACTGGCGCTGGGAGGTCGTCAAGGACCAGGTCCACCAGGTGTTCCGCAGCGACGACCCCGGCGACTACCTGATCCTGCTGTCCGAAGGCCGGCTGGTGAACCTCGGCAACGCCATGGGCCACCCGTCCCGGGTGATGGACGGTTCGTTCGCGAACCAGGTGCTGGCCCAGATGCACCTCTATGAACAACGCTGGGCGGACCAGCATCCCGCCCAGCGGGCGCCGGTAGGCGTGGAAGTGCTTCCGAAGAAACTCGACGAGGAAGTCGCCGAGTTGATGGTCGAAGGTTTCGGCGGGGTCGTGACCCGGCTAACGACCGCGCAGGCGGATTACATCAACGTCTCCGCCGACGGGCCGTTCAAGCCCGACACGTACAAGTACTGAGCACGCCCGCAGGCGCGGATCAGAGAACCGCCCCGGTGGTTGCCTCGGGCCGGGGCAACCAGTCCGGTGGCGTCAGAACAACTTCGACTGGTCGGGATGCTCCAGGTCGGCACGCCCCTGCAATTCCTTAACGAGGGCGTCCTCGTCCGGGAATTCCCCGGTCTCGTGCTTCGAGTAGATGAGCTTGCCATCGACGTTGACGTCGAAGATGCCGCCAGCCCCTTCGATGATGAAGGTCTCCTCGCCGAGGGTGTCCTTGATCTTTGCAGCCAAACTGACCGCTTTGGGCTTGTAGCCTCAGGAAGTGCAGTAGGTTATGGAGATGTCCATTCTTTGGCCTCCGGATTCGTGTCAGTACCGGCCACCCAGCTTGGCGTGATCCCAGGTGACATAGCGGTTCGGGGTGAACTGTAGCACGACGCGCTTCGCCGCGGTCCCCGAGACAGCTTCGCGGAGCTTGTTCCTCGCCTCGTCATCGAGATTCCGACCGCGGGAGTTGATCGCCACCAGGGTGTCCTTGACCGCGTCGAGGTCGTCGATGATCTCGCATGTCGCATAGATCACGACGCCTTTCAGTTCCGCGTACTCGATCCCGCTCTCGACCAGCAGCGTCGCCTTGGGGTCGCGCCGCCAGTTCAGGACCTTCTGGCTCTTGCCGAAGGTCGTGCAGCGGATCGTTCCGTCGGGGTCGTGGGCGAACCACATGGGCATGGGGTGGGGATAGCCGTTGTGGCCGTTACCGACGATGATCAGCGTCTTTTCCGCATCCAGGTAGTCGCGGACCTCGTCGGCATCGAGTTCGATCAGCTTGCGGCGTGATGGCATCGGGACTCCTTAGTGGCTGAATTCCTGCCGTATCTGCTCGTTGTGCTCGCCAAGGCGCGGCAGCCGGGGCGACTTCGGGGGCGCGGCGGCGGCGTTCGGATGGGCGGGAACTTCCACGTCGCCGGTTTCCGAGTCGACCGTCAGCCGGCGCAGGTGGGGGTGGGTCGACAAGCCGGTTACGTCGTTGACCGCACCGAAGGCGATTCGCGCCGAACGCAGCTTGTGCTCCATCTCCGCGCGCGTGTGCCGGCCGAAGAACTCCTGCACCAACCCGTCCACCACCTCGCGGCGTTCCAGGCGCGCCGGATTGGTGGCGTAGCGGGGATCGTCGACCAGTTCCGGGCAACCCATGACGTTAGTGGCGAACGATTCCCATTCGCGGTCGTTCTGGACGGAGATCACCAGTGTCACGCCATCGCCGGTGACGAACCCGCCGTACGGCGTGATGGACGGATGCGCCAGTCCGATGCGCTCGGGCCCGGCACCCAGGTAGTCGTGATGCAACAAGGGCACCGCCATCAGGTCCGCCATGACGTCGAACATCGAAATCTTGATCTCCGAACCGAGTCCGGTGTGCTGCCGTTTGACCAGGGCTTCGTTGATGGCGAGCGCCGCTGCGAGCCCCGTTGACGTGTCGCACACGGAAATCCCGACCCGGCCGTACGGTCCCGGGGCCCCGTTCACCGAAACGAGGCCGGACTCGGCCTGCACGAGCAGGTCGTAGGCCTTCATGTCCGCATAGGGACCGGTCTCGCCGTACCCGGAGATCCCGCAGGTGATGAGATGCGGGAACCGTGCGCGCAGATCCTCCGATCCCAAACCCGACCGAGCCGCGGCACCGACCGCCAAGTTCTGGATAAACACGTCGGCCTTGGCGAGGATGCGCAGGACGAGCGCCCGATCGTCGTCGTTCTTGATGTCGACGGTAAGGGACTCCTTGCCCCGGTTCAGCCAGGCGAAATAGGCCGACTGACCGTTGGCGGCGGTGTCGTAGGCCCGGGCGAAGTCGCCGTTGGTGCGTTCGAGCTTGATCACCCGGGCCCCGGCATCGGCGAGACGGCAGGTCGCCAGCGGGGCGGCGACAGCCTGTTCGAGGCTGACCACTAGCACACCGTCGAGGGGTCTTGCTGGTTCTGCATTCATCCGGACCATTGTCGCTGTACCGGCCCTGCGCGGCAAACCGCGGGTTTTCCTGCAGCGACGTTGCCGGAGAAGTGGACGCTATAATGGCCTGCTTTTGCGCCGTTCGAATTCGTGGCGGCAGTTCGGAGGACTCGTGGCGGATATCGAGCAGTTGGCGGAGTCGGTGGATTCCTTGAAGGACAGCTTCGAGGCGCACCGCTATATCTGCAGCAACCAGATCGCGACCGCCGTCTACTTGGCGTACCACCTCCGCAAGCCGGTGCTCATCGAAGGTCCGCCGGGAGTCGGCAAGACCGAACTCGCCAAGACCACCGCCGAGATGTTCGCCCTGCCGTTGATCCGCCTGCAGTGCTACGAAGGGCTCGACGAGGCCAAGGCGATCTACGAGTGGAAGTACGGCAAGCAACTCCTCTACACGCAGGTGTTGAAGGAGACCCTCGACGAGGTTCTGCAAGGAGCCCAGGGGTTCGCGGAATCCGTTTCGAGGCTGCACGAGTTCGGCGACATCTTCTTCTCCGAGGAGTTCCTGGAGCCCCGGCCGTTGCTCAAGGCCCTCCGCGAGGAGGACGGCTGCGTACTGCTGCTCGACGAGGTGGACAAATCCGATCACGAGTTCGAATCGCTGCTGCTCGAGATCCTCTCCGACTTCCAGGTGTCGATCCCCGAGATCGGGACCGTCAAGGCGCACCGGGAACCCCCCATCGTCTTTCTGACCAGCAACAACACCCGGGAGATCTCGGATGCGCTGAAGCGCCGCTGCCTGCATCTCTACATCCCGTTCCCCGACGCCGATCTCGAGCAGCGCATCATCCATGCCAGGGTTCCCGACATCCCCCCCGAACTGCGACGGCAACTGGTCACCTTCATCCAGGATCTGCGCGATCTCGACCTCAAGAAGGTGCCCGCGATCTCCGAGACCATCGACTGGGCCCGCACCCTGCTCCTGTTGCATACCGAGAGCCTCGATCCCGAACTGGTCCGCGACACCCTGAACGTGATCCTCAAGTTCCAGGAGGACATCGAAAACGTCGACGCCGAGATTGCCACTTTGACGAACAAGGCCGTTCGGGCAGACGGAGTGGGTGCCAAACGCGGTCCGTAGGGGGCTTGTCTCGTCGTCTGGACAAAGAGGGGCGCTAGGCGTGAGCGACCAATCATCTGGCGTTTGGAGATACGTCGGCCGTTTTCTCTACCACATCACGGATGTCGACAACGTTTCGAGCATTGCGGAAGCGGGCTTACAGTCGCACAACCGAGCCCATGGGGGATATCGCCCAACCGACATATCCGATCCCGAGGTTCAAGATCGGCGTCGGCGCATCTGCGATCCGCACTATGGTCGCCAGTTGCACAACTACGTCTGCCTCTACTTCAGGGCAAACGGTCCGATGCTTTATCGACGGAAGCAACACCAACGCCGCCTAGCGGTTCTGTATGTCGACAGCTCGGTGCTGGGGATGCCCAGAGTCGTTTTCACCGACGGCAATGCCGCATCACCACACACCGAGTTCTACTACTCGCCTGACGATCTCCAGAAACTTGATTGGACCTGTTTGAAGGCCCGCTACTGGACAGCCTTCCTCTACGGTAAGCGCAAACGTTGCGCCGAAGTGCTCGTACCCGACGAAGTGCCCGTCAAACTCATCAATCGTGTCGTGGTACACAACGACTGGGCCCGGGCGCGGATTGGGCCCACGTTGTGGCCAGTTGAGGTACGTCCCGAGTACTGTTTCAAAGATGATTCGCATACTCAGAGCTAACATCTTTACGAGCGAGTGCCAGACGCTCGTCAACACCGTCAACTGCGTTGGCGTGATGGGGGCGGGCCTCGCTTTGGAATTCAAGCTGCGATATCCCGCAATGTTCGATCGCTACGTGCGCTATTGCCGGGAGGGCAACCTGACCATTGGCAAGCTCTGGCTCTACAAGCCCGAACCGGGAGAGGGCACGAAGTGGGTGCTCAACTTCCCGACAAAGAACCACTGGAAATACCCGTCCAAGGAGTCGTACCTGCACGACGGACTAGAGAAGTTCGTCGCGACTTACTCACACAAGGGAATTGAGTCGATTGCCTTCCCCGTTCTCGGCGGTCGCAACGGTCGCATCCCGGAGGACGTCGCAATCGACATAATGACCGGTCATCTCAGTGCCTGCGACATCGACGTTGAGATATACCGGCACGATCCCACTGCGGAAGATGACCTGATTGGAGCCCTCAGGCATGCTTGGACCAACGTTCCCGACACTGAACTTGCATCACGCACGGGTCTCCGGCGCGACCGAATCGCCGTGATCCGCGAGGCATTGGAGCAGCACGAGATCCACACAGTGGGTCAACTCGCCTCTGCTGACGGTGTTGGCGAGAAGTCATTGGCCAGAGTGTTCAAGAGCGGCCCAATGCTGATGCGTCCTCCCGATCAACCACAACTGACCCTCCCGGCGGTGAGCGGGACCTAACTCTACCGAAGCCGCTCGCCACCATCGCGCACAGTCGTTAAGGTGGTCCTCGATGGACCGCACGCTGACCCACTTCATCGCCGCCCTGCGCAACGCCGAGGTGCGCATTTCCCCGGCGGAGACCCTCGACGCCATGAACGCCGTGGAGCTTGTCGGCTACCGGGACCGGGCCTTCCTGAAGGATTCGCTGGCGCTGGTGCTGCCCAAGACCGCGGACGAGAAGGAGACCTTCGACACCACCTTCGACCAGTTCTTCTCGTTCGAGGACGTGGCGGGACAGACGGTCGCCGTCGAAGGAGACGGTGCCGTCGAAGACGGCGATAGTGACGGCGAAGACGGCGAGGGCGGGGGCGAAGGCCAGGGCCAGGGCGAGGGTCTCGGTGGCGGCAAGGGTTCGGGCGGCAAAGGCAAGAAGAGCAAGTATGCGGCGGTAGAGGAAGAAGAGGAGGAAGACCTCGGACCCGGCGCCATGGCCGAACCGCGTTCCGCGCTCGCTCGCTTGCTCATGCAGGACGGCACCACCGAACTCACGGTGCGGATGGCACAAGCAGCCGAAGAGGCCGATCTCACCCAGATCCAGGTGTTCACCCAGAAGGGCCTCTACACCCGCAAGATCATGGATGCCATGGGGCTCGCGGATCTCGTCGCGGAGATCGGCGAGCTACGCTCGAGCCCTCAGATTCCGGAGCGCCGCCTCGCCCAGGAGCTCAAGCGCCGCCGGGATTGGCTTCGGGAACTGGTGCGCGACTACGTCGAGCGGCAGTTCCTGCTCCACGCCGATGCCACCGGGCGCCGATTGCGCGAAGACCTCCTGCAGAAGGTCAAGCTATCCAACGTCGAGCACCGCAACTTCCGGCTGATCCAGGAGATCGTGCTGCGCATGGCGAAAAAGCTCGCGGCGCTGCATTCCCGACGCCGCAGGGTGTTCAAACGCGGCCAACTGCACGTGTCTCGGACGTTGCGCCACAACATGAGCTACGACGGCTCGATCTTCGACCTGCACTGGAAATCGGTGAAGGTTGACCGGCCCAAGGTGTTCGCCATCTGCGACGTGTCCGGGTCGGTCGCGGCCTACGCCCGGTTCATGCTGATGTTCCTCTACAGCTTGGATGAAGTGATGCCCAAGGTGCGCTCGTTCGCGTTTTCGTCGGACTTGGCGGAGGTCACGGAACTCTTCGAACGCAACAAGATCGAGGATGCCATCGCCAAGACGCTGCGCGACTACTCGG
>JAPPKV010000419.1 GCA_028819775.1 Gammaproteobacteria bacterium
GTCCCATCTCCTGCTTCAGAGCGGAGTCGATCCAGACGCGGGCGAAGAGCTGAGCGTAACGCTGCTGGAAACCGAGAAAGTACTCGCCGTTATACCCGACGACCCACGGTTGTACCGCATTGAAGGCCGGCACCTTGAAGAACCAGATGTGGTACTGGTTCGCAATGACATTCTGGTCGGCCTCCTTGATCAGCCTCTGCTGCTCCTCCCAGGTCGTTGCCTGTTCGGCCGCTTCGATCAAGCTGTCCAGGTGCGGGTCCCGTATTCCCGGTTGGTTGTAGCCTCCTTCCGAGTGAGCCCAGGAGCGCATGACAAGGGTAGGACTTCTGTCGTAGCCCATGTAGGCCGAGATCATGCCCGATTCGTAGGTGTGCTCGCGTATGCTGGCGCCGTGAGCAGCCCTGTCACTGGGGGTCTGTATCTCGACGTCGACGCCGATCGCCTCCCAATAGGAGGCGGCAATGTCGCTGAGGGCGGGATCGCTGAAGTAGTTCTCACTCGCAAGCGTGGTCCGGAATCTCACCCCGTCCTCACCGCGTGGAAGCCCAGCCTCCTCGAGAAGCTGCTCGGCTCCCTCGGGATTGTACCTGTAGCCCTCCTTCACCTCCTCGGGCCACTCGTCGAATGGAATGAAATAGTCCACGGCGCCATCGCCGATCAGACCCTGTGGTTTCCACTTCGCCCAACCATCGAAGTAGGAGTCGTTGATCGTCTCCAGGTCGAGCGCCATCTGCATCGCCCTGCGCACGCGGATGTCGTCGAATGGCTCCTTGTCGATGTCCATGGCGAAGCTCGTTGCATTCGAGCGATAGGAATACGGCAGGAAGGCCATTTCCGAGTTGGTCTGCGAAAGGCCCCTCATCTGGTCGATCGTAATTGCCGTGTCGCCGCTCCAACCGAGGTAATCGACCTTGCCCGTGCGCAGAGCCGAAATACGCGTCGCCGCGTCAGGCATGATCAGAGCCCTGATCTCATCGACATAGGGCAGACGGTTGTCCGGGAACTTCTCATCGAAGCCCCAGTAGTCGGGATTCTTGGTCCAGGTGGCGGAGGTGTCCTCGACGTAGCCGGTGAGCTCGAAGGGACCGGTGCCGACCAGGAGCTTCCAATCGTCGATGCCACCGTGTTCTTCGATTACCTCCGGCGGCATGATGTGATTGGGGTAGTCGTCGAGAAGCGCCGCCAGCGCGGTAAGCTGCGGTTTGTGCAGCTTGAAGACGACTTTCCAGTCGTCGGTGGCCGTTACCGATTCGATGGGCAGGGTCTTGTACTGGCTGATGGGTCCGGCTTCGGCCCACTTGCCCAGTCCCAGGTAGCGGTGGAAGTTGTAGACGATGTCATCCGGGGTCAGCTCCCGACCGTTCATCGGCTCCTTGTCGTGCCAGTGCACGCCCCTGCGGATAGGGAAGATGATCGTGGTCTCGTCGGGCTGTTCCCAGCCCTCGGCCAGTTGCCCTCGCATCGCCCACACCGGTGTCGGGCGGCTCTTGTGGTTGTACACGTTCCGCTCGATCCCCCAGTCCGCAATCGACAGCATCTCGGTGACGCCGCCCTGCACCGGGTCCCCGTGGCGGGTGGGATAATTGTCGATCTTGGTCTGCAGGTTCTGCCAGACGTAAGTGAACGTACCGCCGTACTCCGGCGCGGATAGCTGCGTGCCGGTGGTGGGGTCGATCACGTACTCCTTCTCGGCGGCTGCCGCCGCCTGCTCCCCTTCGCCGGTAGCCCACAGGCCGGTGGCGGCCAGGACGAGTACCAGGACAACCGAAAAGGTCCTGGTGGCCTTTGCAACACTCATAAGCGACCTCCGTGTGGCTTGAGTATTTGACCATCATTGCACCGCCACGGCACGCTGTCAAGCAACGCGGAGGTCATATCTCATGTACAGGATCGGGCGACCTGAGTTGGATCGCATTGCCGACGTGTTCGCGGCCGGGAACCTGTTCCGCTACCTGGCGGCGGGCGGCGGCGAGTGTGCACGGTTCGAGACCCGCTATGCGCGCAGGCTTGGCGTACGGCACTGCCTGATGACCGCCAGCGGCACCAATGCGCTGACCGCTGCGCTGATGGGGGCGGGCGTCGGTCCGGGCGACGAGGTGATCGTGCCGGCGTGCACCTACATGGCCACGCCGATGGCGGTCCTCGCCGCGGGCGCGATTCCGGTGATCGTCGATATAGACGAGAGCCTCGGCATGAGCCCGGACGCGTTGCGGGACGGCATCGGGCCGCGCACCCGGGCGGTGATCCCGGTGCACATGTGGGGCCTGCCGTGCGATATGGACTCGATCATGGCGATCGCCGCCGACCGCGGCCTGCTGGTGATCGAGGACGCCTGCCAGGCGGTCGGCGGCGCCTACGAGGGCAGAATGCTCGGCTCCATCGGCCACGCCGGCGCGTTCAGCTTCAACTATTACAAGAACATGACCAGCGGCGAAGGCGGCGCCGTGGTAACCGGCGACGACCGCTTCGCCGAGCGCATCGGCTGCGTGATCGATCCGTGCCGGTTCTACTGGGACGGACGCAGCGACAGCTTCGCCGGCTTCGCGGCCAACGGCGCGCGGGCGTCGGAGATCGAGGGGGCAATCATGAACTGCCAGCTCGACCGTCTGGACGACATGATCGACGCCATGCGTGCGCAGAAGCGGAGGATCGTCAGCGACACTGCGGCCGGCGGCCTGTCGGCGAGCCCCGGCAACAGCCCGGCGTGGGAGTGCGGCAGCCACGCCGCCTTCCTGCTGCCGTCGCCGGCCGCGGCCGATTCGCTCGCGGAAGCGGGCGGCGGCTTCGTAGCGCTGAACACCGGGCGTCACGTGTACACGGAGTGGGACCCGGTGCTGCAGCACCGCGGCGCCCACCACCAGGCGCTGAACCCCTTCGAGCTCGAACAGAACCGCGGCTGCCGCATGTATTACTCGAAGGAGATGTGCCGCCGCTCGCTGGACATCCTCGCCAGGACCGTGCTCATCCGCACCCACCCGGACTACTCGGACGACGAGGTAGCACACCTCATCGCCCGAATCACCGCCGCCGCTCCCGCACGGACCGCCGCCACGGGTACCCTCGCCGCCCGGTAATACGACTAGCGTTGACACGAACCAACGCCCGCGTTATAGTTTGCGAGTGTGCCGGCGTCGAGGCTCAGTCAGATGCGAGCGGTTCTCGTGGGGCTCGGTCTGCGGCGCTAAGCACCGATTCCATCACAGACTTCAGGAGGTGGTGCATGAGGAGAAGGAGTGGCGAGGGCTCGACATCCAAGAAAGGAGGTTGAGAAGGCTCTTGCCGATGCAGAGAGCGCTGGGTGGACGGTGATCTCCACTAGCGCAGGACACCGTTGGGGTTACATGCTCTGCAGTGAGGCGAGCAGGTCGGGCTGTCGAGTATCTATCTGGTCGACTCCCAAGAATTCTGGCAACCATGCCAAGCAGCTTCGGCGCGCGCTACATCGTTGCCAACATGGATATTCGGGGACCGAGTAAGGTCTCCGTGTTTACGTTAGAAAGACGAATCTGATTGGAAATGTAGTAGGCATCCGGCCTAATCGAATCACGAGTATTCGTGAAATTAGAAATTTAGGAAAGATATGTCATCCTATCAATTTACTCTTATTGTAGAAGGTCCTGATCTGCAAAGCGAAAATGCAATTGACGCTCTGTTTGAAGCGGGCTGCAACGACTCTCTCGTCGGTCGCACCGACGGAATACAATACCTTGACTTCGACCGGGAGGCGCCGAATCCGGAGACGGCCATCCTGTCCGCGATTGCGGATGTCGAGCGCCTCCCGGGCGTCGAGGTGATTCGGCTCGCTGGTGGTGGCCTGGTTTCCATGGCTGATATCGCCCACCATACGGGCCGGACGCGAGAGAGTATCCGCTTACTCATCATGAACGAACGGGGGCCTGGGGGATTCCCCGCGCCTGTGACTGATCCTCGCACTCGCTATCGACTCTGGCGCTGGTCGGAAGTACGTCGCTGGTTCGAAGTCAACTACGCCCGCAGGCCTCTGCACGGCGACGAATCCGGCTACGACCGAGTGTCCGAGGCAATCAACGCGGGTCTTGAGTTGCGGCATTCCTGCCGGTACGTCAGGCCCGAACAGCGCGCACGACTCAATGCACTCATCGGCACCTGAGCTCCCTACTCCCGGAGATGTCGGATGACCGGTTCACGATTGTTCCGTAGCACTGATGCCTCCGGGGCGGCGCGTGCGGGAGCGGACGGGGCGGCGCCGTGCACGATGGTGATTTTCGGGGCGTCGGGAGACCTCACGGCGCGCAAGCTGATTCCGGGGCTGTACGAGCTGTACGGCCGCGGCCTGCTGCCGGACCGGTTCGCGGTGCTCGGTGCCGGGCGCACGGCGATGAGCGACGACCAGTTCCGGGCCAGGATGGCGGGCGCGCTCGCGGAGGACACCGGCGACCGGTCGC
>JAPPKV010000325.1 GCA_028819775.1 Gammaproteobacteria bacterium
CGAGCCCGCGCCGGCAGATCTCGATGAATTCGTCCCGGTTGTAGGCGACGCCGCCGCCGCTGCCGCCGAGGGTGAAGGACGGTCGGATGATGCAGGGGAACCCGATCCGGCTTTGTACCTGGAGCGCTTCCTCGAGGCTGTGCGCGATCGCCGAGCGCGGCGTGGCGAGCCCGATCCGGTCCATCGCGTGGATGAACCGTTCGCGGTCCTCGGCCTTGTCGATGGCATCTTGGCTGGCCCCGATCAGTTCGACGCCGTTTGCCGCCGTTACGCCTTCCCGAACCAGGTCCAGCGCACAGTTGAGGGCGGTCTGGCCACCCATCGTCGGGAGCAGGGCATCCGGGCGTTCGGCCTCGATGATCTTCGCGACGGTGCGCCACTCGACCGGCTCGATATACGTCGCGTCGGCCATGGCCGGGTCGGTCATGATCGTTGCCGGGTTGGAGTTCACGAGCACGACCCGGTAGCCCTCGTCCTTCAACGCCTTGCAGGCCTGGGCGCCGGAGTAGTCGAACTCGCAGGCCTGGCCGATGACGATCGGACCGGCACCCAAAATCAGCACGGACTCGATATCCGTGCGTTTGCCTGTAGTCGGCATCAGGCGTCGTCCGCTTGACCCATCATCGCGACGAAGCGGTCGAACAGGTAGCCGCAATCGTGTGGGCCCGGACTGGCCTCGGGGTGGCCCTGGAACCCGAACGCGGGCATGTCGGTACAGCGGACACCTTGAACGGTCCCGTCGAAAAGAGACCGGTGTGTGACCTCGACGTTGTTCGGGAGGGAATCGCCGTCCACGGCGAAACCGTGGTTCTGGCTCGTGATGACCACCGCGCCGGTGGTGACGTCCTTGACCGGATGATTGGCACCATGGTGGCCGAACGGCATCTTCACCGTCCGCCCGCCGCAGGCCAGCGCGAGTAGCTGGTGGCCGAGACAGATGCCGAACACCGGCAGACCTTCCCCGAGTACCTCGCGGATTGCCGCGATGGCGTAGTCGCATGGCTCGGGGTCACCGGGTCCATTGGACAGAAAGACCCCGTCCGGCAATAGGTCGAGTGCTTCCTCGGCGGGGGTCTGCGCAGGGACGACCGTCACCTTGCAGCCCCGGTCCACGAGCATCCTCAGGATGTTGCGCTTGACGCCGAAGTCGTAGGCAACGACGTGTCGGGCTTGCTGGCCGTTCGACGCGCCGTAGCCGCTCCCCAACGTCCACCCGCCGCCATCCCACGCGCCGACTTCCGACCGGCTAACGACCTTCGCCAAATCCATGCCCGCCAGTCCGGGAAACGCCCGGGCCTGGGCCAAAGCCGCATCCGGGTCTATGCCCCCGGTCGCGATGCATCCCGCCATCGCGCCCTTCTCCCGGATCAGCCGGGTCAGTCGTCGCGTGTCCAAGTCTGCGATGGCCACGACACCCGATTCGCGTAGGTATTGCGGTAGCGGCACCTCCGCCCGCCAATTCGAGTGAGCAGTCGGGCAGTCCCGGATCACCAAACCCGCCGCCCAGACCTGCGCCGACTCGGTGTCCTCGACGTTGACGCCGGTGTTGCCGATATGGGGATAGGTGAGCGTGACGATCTGCTGCGCGTACGACGGATCCGTCAGGATCTCCTGGTAGCCGGTCATCGCGGTGTTGAACACCACCTCGCCGACGGCTGTACCCGACGCACCGATGGCGGTGCCCCGGAACAGGCTGCCGTCCTCGAGCATCAACAGCGCGGCCATGCCATTCCTATCCGAGGGGTCCCAAGGCGAACGACACGCCCCAAATCGTGAAAAAGCCGCGACACTGCCGCGGCTTCAGCCCGGACGGGAAAGCAACGCGGCCACACGGCAGCGCAGTAGACAAACGAGAAGAAAACTGACTTGCCCAAGTCCGGGAACTTGAGCGGTGATTCTAGCAGACTGTCCGGCCTCTGACGTCAGCCGATGGCGTGCGGGGCAAGTGGCAGCCGCAGTTCAGACCTGAAGCGCAGCCTGTTGCTGGAGGACGGCGACCGACAGCTCGATGTCGCTGATGGCCTGCGACATCGCTTGGCCGATCAGGTCGAGCTTGCGAACCTGTTCGATGCGGGCCGCAGCTTGTTCGTGTTCGCGCCGGGACAGCAGTTCCTTCAGGATGCCGCAAGCGTCGGCCAGACAGATGATCACAACGTCCCTGGGCTCCGGAATGTCGTCGCTGAACAGCACACCCATGATCCTCAACTTCACTTCGCGCTCGGCCCGACCATCGACAATCGGGTAACGTCGGGACCGAAACACCCAAAGGAAACGGTCGTCGCGGCGCTCCAGGATCCCGCGCTCGATCAACCGCCCAAGCGCCCCTTCCCGGATGTCCTCCGCGTAGCCCGCCGTGCGCTCCACCCAGAACCGGGCATCGCGACGGTCCTCCGCCTTGGCGATATCGGCAAGCGTTGTGTCGAGCAGCGGATCGCCGGTCGGCGCGTCGTCGATGAGGAGCAGGTGGGTGAGATCCGTATCGATGCGGTTCAAGAGCGCGAGATCCATCAGCACGCCGCCCGCAAGGGCATAGTCGAGGGACCAGCCGGGTACACGGGCGAACTTGCCCTCGTGGTCGTGGAGGAGCAGCAGCATGATCTCCTCCGCGAATCGCAACGTCCCACCGTTGCCGTGTTCAGCCGTGTCCACGTTGCTCACCCGCCCCGCGCGTTATGTCACCGAGTGTAGCGGACAACAATCGTCGGTGCGCAAACGAATCCGCCATTTCGCCCCTCGTTGGCTAGCCATCGAACAGGTCCGGTTGGGTTGGGCCGTTTAGTCTCGTCGGTGCGTGGCCCATGAGTATCACTGACAGTTCGTCACCGTCCGGATTCGGCCATGGCATGGCTCCTCTCTCCCGCAAGGCGTCGAGCCCAGCGGACGGCGCCCCAGTGGATCGTACGTAGACCGGCGTTGGGTATTTGCGCAACTGCTCGACGGCGCCCGCCTTGGTTCCTCAGAATGAGTACGCCACACCAGGTACCGTGTGTCAATTGACTGGCGACACCTGACAGACTAGGCTTCACCGATGATCGCGTCGTTCAAGCACCGCGGCCTCAAGGCGTTGTACGAAGGCAAGACGGCGCGGCGGGTTGCACCGGAACACGTGCAGAAGTTGTCCGACATCTTGGCGGTCCTAGACCGAAGCCAGACACCGCAGGATGTCGACTTGCCGGGCTTACGGCTTCACCCGTTGAAAGGCGACATGAAGGGCCACTATGCGGTTTCCGTGTCGGGCAACTGGCGCGTCACCTTCCGGTTCAAGGACGGCGATGCAATCGAAGTGGACTATGTGGACTACCACTGAAGGAGAACGAAGATGGCTATGCACAATCCTCCCCATCCAGGCGGGATCGTAAAGAGACAATGTCTCGAGCCCCTCGGACTGTCCGTGACTAGAGCTGCGGCGCATCTCGGCGTCTCCCGGCAGTCCCTTTCCGAACTCGTGAACGAGCACGGCGGGGTCTCCGTGGACATGGCGGTCCGGCTTTCCAAGGCTTTCGGATCCACGCCTGAGACTTGGCTCGGCATGCAGATGGCCTTCGATCTCTGGCAGGCGCGTAGCCGCATCGACCACATCAAGGTGGTGCGGTTCGAGGCGGCCTGACCGCCGCGAGTACGCCGCACGTATTGCGGCGGGGGGCGAGCTGCCAGCCCATCAAGTCGGAACGCCGCCCAAAACTTCCCGTTCAGGCGCATCGGACACCGCAACGTATTCCTCGGCCCCTGTCCTGAAACGCATCGGGGTCCGCAGCGCAATGGCCGTGGTGTTGTCTGCTGCGGCACCCGCAGTGAGAACGGACTCGACACGCGAGAGGAAGTCTCGGGGATTCATGTCGCGAAACGCCTCGATCCATTCCGACGGCATCCGCGCCTCGCCCCGCTGCGTCCAGCCGCCGGGAGTGCCCCTTTGTTCTAGAACATCCATCCCGTCGCTTCCCACGAATATCAGCCTGCCCGGCGGCACGTCGAGCGGGCCGGGGTGCAGGTCAATCTCTGTTACGCAGAACTGCGCCTCAAGCGACCCGGCCCGAATAGGCGCTGCCTTGGCAATCAAGCCGGAATCCACGCGATTGCCCTCGCCGTGGCGAGCGTTCATACGTCTCGGGCCATAGTGACCGGCCACGTCGCTCATCCAAATGCCGCTGTCGCCCACGCTCAGCCAGCGCATTCCGTCCGGGTCTACCCAGGCCGCCGCCAGGGTCGTCGCCATGCCGTCCGCGCCATCTCCCCGGGCCAACGCTTCCGCCATACCATCGAGCGCGCCGCGCAGACCGTCCATGAACCGGATCGCCCAGCGCATGTTGTCCTCCGGTTCGTCCGGCGGCACGCCGAACCCCTTCTCGAAGCCGAGGATCGCGGACATCGACGCGACGTCTCCCGCCGGCTCGCCACCCATGCCGTCGGCGACGACGAGCAGTC
>JAPPKV010000022.1 GCA_028819775.1 Gammaproteobacteria bacterium
CCTCGTCGAGGTCGTGCTCGATCACGTTGACCCCGGCGCGCACGCAGGCGCTGATTTCCCCGGGATCCTTCTCGATCCCGTAGCCGTTGACGCCCTTCTCGGCGGCAAGCCACTTCAGAAGCTCGCCGCTGCCGCAGCCGAGGTCCAACACCCGGGCGCCTGGATTGACGAGCGCGGCAATGATCTCCAGGTCGGGTCTCATGCCGACGCACCCCCACGCAGGGCCACCGCGTCGAGGTAGCCACCGAGCACATCGAAGTAGCGCTCGTTGGGGAGCAGGAAGGAGTCGTGGCCGTGGGGCGCGTCGATCTTCGCGCTGACCACGTCTTTGCGGGCCTCGATCAGGGCGTCGACGATCTCGTCGGAGCGCGCGGGCGAGAACCGCCAGTCGGACAGGAACGACAGCACCAGGAACTTGGCCTGGGTCCGGGCAAGTGCGCGAACAAGGTCCCCATCGAATTCCAGCGCGGGATCGAAGTAGTCCAGCGCCCGCGTCATGAGCAGGTAGGTGTTGGCGTCGAACCGCTCCGAGAACGATGTGCCCTGGTAGTGGAGATAGCTCTCCACCTGGAATTGCACATCCTGGGCCGATCCGATGTCCCCGGATTTCAGTTCTCGGCCGAACCGATCACCCATGCTGTCGTCGGACAGGTAGGTCACATGCCCGACCATCCGGGCGAGCATCAGGCCCTTGCGCGGAATCGCGTCGGCTTGGTGGTAGCGTCCTTCATGGAACTCGGGGTCTGCCTGGATTGCCTGCCGGGCGATCTCGTTGAAGGCGATGTTCTGCGCCGAGAGCTTCGCGGCGGCGGCGATGACGATCGCGTGGCCGACCCGGTCGGGGTAGTCGATCGCCCATTGCAGCGCCTGCATGCCGCCCAGGCTGCCGCCGATGACCGCCGCGAAGCGCGAGATGCCAAGAACGTCGGCGAGCATCGCCTGGCTCTTGACCCAGTCCTTGACCGTCACGGTGGGGAAGCGTTCACCGTAGGGCTCGCCGCTGCCGGGATCGACGGCGCGAGGTCCGGTGCTGCCGTTGCAGCCGCCGAGGTTGTTGAGCGCAACGACGAAGAACTTGCTCGTGTCGATGGGTTTGCCGGGGCCGATGCAGGTGTCCCACCATCCGGGTTTGGCGTCCTTGGGGGAATGGTAGCCCGCCGCGTGGTGGTCGCCGGACAAGGCGTGGCAGACGAGCACTGCGTTGCCCCGGTTCTCGTCGAGTTCGCCATAGGTCTCGTAGACGAGGTCGAACCGCCGCAGTGTCTCCTGGCACTGCAGTTCGAAGGGCTCCTCGAAACGGGCCGTGCACGGTTCGACCAGCCCGACAGACCCCTCACCCGGGGTGCGCAAGCGAGAGCCCTCAGCCGGGGAGCGCGAGGGGCTTGCCCCTCGCATGGGGGGGCCCGCGGGTTACTTAAACCCCCCCCCCCCCCCCCCCCCCCCCCCCCCCGGGGGGGCCCCCCCCCCCCCCCCGGGGGGGGGGGGGGCGGCCGCCCCCCCCCCCCCCCATGGGAGAGCCCTCGGATTCCTTCAACCGCACCACGATTGGTATTGGCAGGGCAGCACGACACCGATGGCGTAGCTTTGGACCAGCATCAACACAACGATGGTGATCATCGGCGAGAGGTCGATGCCGCCAAGCGGCGGCAGGATACGTCGCGCCGGGGCGAGCAACGGCTCCGCGAGTTCCCGGGCGATGATCGCCGCCGGCGAGTACACCTGGGGCGCGATCCAGCTCATGATGATCGACACGAAGATTGCCACCAGGAATATGCCCACGACGAGACTCAACGTGGTGCGCAAGCCGTCGGTCAAGATGGCGAATAGGTCGATGGGTAGCCCGACCGACCAGATGTGGAACACGACGGCCAGCATGTGCACCACCCAGGCCATGACGAACGAGGCGAAATCCAGGTTGCGGTAAGGGCGCAGTACCTTGCGCACGGGATCCAAGACCGGGTTGGTGAACCGAACGATGCCTTCGGAGACCGGGTTGTAGAAGCTCGCGTGTACCGCCTGGAGGACGAAGCGCAGCAGGAACAACAGGGCGACGACCTTTAGCACGAGCGTGACGACGAAAGTCAGGGGTTCACCCATCTGCCATGGACTCCTTTGCAAACTCGCTGATCAGACCGTTGGCTATAGCCAAATTGTTGATTCAATTCACCTAGTGCAATTCCGTCCGACCTTCGACCGACTCCCTAGTCGGATTCGCCGGACAACTCGCGTGCCAATTCCCGGGACCGTTCGAACGCCCCGCGCACGGCGGCGTCGAGGGATTCGGGAAACGACCATTCGTCAAGTATAGAGAGCGCCCGCGCTGTCGTCCCGCCCGGGGACGTAACCCGCGCCCGTAGTTCCGCCGGGTCGTCACCGCTTGCCATGATCGCCGCGCCTCGGGCCGTAACGACCACGAGTCGCTTGGCGGTCTCCGGATCGAGCCCGATGTTAGTCCCCGCTGCGGCGAGTGCTTCGATAGCGGCGAAGAAGTAGGCGGGCCCGCTCCCGGAGAGGGCCGTCACGGCGTCGAGGTCGGTGTCGGTGTTGAACCAGACGACTTCGCCCGCGGCCCTGAGGATCGTTTCGGCCTCGTTGCGTTGGTCGGCGGTGACCGCGGCGTTGGCGATCAAACCGCTTATGCCCGCCCCGATGAGGGCCGGGGTGTTCGGCATGCAGCGCACCAGAGCACGATCATTGCCAAGCCACTTTTCGATCGCAGCCATGGGAACGCCAGCGGCAATGGACACGACGAGTTGATCGTCGCGCATTCCGGGCGCGATCTCGCGAACGACGGTCTCGAGTACTTGCGGCTTGACCGCGAGCACCACGGTCGATGCCCCCTCGACGGCAACCGTGTTGTCCGGTGTCGTCGAGACCGGCGGGCCGAATCGGGCCCGCTGTTCGGCCACGGGTTCGGAGACCACCACGTCGTAGGTACGCGTCGCCAGGCGCGTCGCCAGCGCGTAGGCCATGTTGCCGCCGCCGACGAAGGCGATCCGCCGGGTCACGCGGGCACCTTTTGTCGCGCCGACATTGGGCGGAGCCCGAAGATTGCCGTGCCGATGCGCACCATGGTCGCGCCTTCTTCGATAGCGATCTCGAAGTCGTCGGACATGCCCATCGACAGCGAATCCCAGTGGACGCCGGTGTCGACTGCAAGCCGATCGAAGAGGGAACGGAGCGCGCGGAAACTCGCCCGATGGTCACCATCGGCACGGGGAATGGCCATCAGACCGCGTAGCCGAAGACGCGGTAGGTCACGAACATGGGTCACGAGCGCGGGTAGGTCCGACGGCGCGACCCCCGCCTTCTGAGGCTCGGC
This sequence comes from Gammaproteobacteria bacterium, assembly GCA_028819775.1. The sequence goes on from JAPPKV010000022.1 coordinate 3,323, forward strand.
GTCGATGTTGACCTGGATGCAAACGTTGAGGGGACTTTCCGCCGCGGCGTCGAGCCGGCTGGCGATCCGTGCGCGATCCACGGTGTGGACCCACTGGAAACGCCGGGCGATGTCACGGGTCTTGTTGGATTGGATCGCGCCGATGAAGTGCCAGACGATGTCGAGTTCCGACAAGGCGGTCATCTTCGCGACGGCTTCCTGGAGGTAGTTCTCGCCAAAGTCCCGCTGACCTGCTTCGTACGCGGCACGGACCTCGGCGGCACTTCGAGCCTTGGATACGGCAATCAACCGCACTCGGCCAGAAGACCGCCCCGGTCGGCCTTCGGCAAGGCCGATGGCGGCGTTGACCGCCTCGATTCGCTTGTCGCAGTCCACGCCGCAGTTTAACCTGCGGTGTCGGCGCCGGGCGGGCCAATCGATGCGATTTCCTATGCTGTCGGCTGTCCAGCAAATTTCAGAAATCTCGCACAGCCGCATGGGTCATTGTCTGTCGTAGACGACGAACCACCGACGGTAAAGTTCATGCATGGCAATTCCAGATCTCTTGGCCTCGGCCATCGAACGCGGTGCCTCGGACGTACACCTTTCCGCAGGCTTGCCGCCGCTGATACGCGTCGATGGCGACATCGAACCGCTGGTGGCCGAACCCGTGCTCGCCCGCGAGCTCCGCGCATGGATCGAAGACATGGCCACCGACAGAGACCGGCAGGATTTCGCAGAACGCCATGAAGCGGACTTCAGCTTGGCAGTGCCCGCGGTGGGCCGCTTCCGGGTAAACGTGTTCGAGTCCCGGCGAGGCCCCGGCGCCGTGTTCCGGACGGTGCCGGAGGCCGTTCCGACATTGCAGGATCTAGGCCTCGGCCCGACGTTTCAGCAGATCGCCCAAGCACCGCGCGGCCTCGTCCTGGTCACGGGACCCACCGGATCGGGCAAGAGCACCACGCTTGCGGCGATGATCGACCACGTCAACAGGACGCGTCGTGGGCACATACTTACGATCGAGGATCCCATCGAATTCGTTCACGAGCCGAGGAGAAGCCTGGTCAACCAACGCGAGGTGGGCCGCGACACGTCGACGCTGTCCGGTGCCTTGCGCG
>JAPPKV010000483.1 GCA_028819775.1 Gammaproteobacteria bacterium
TCGTGCGCCGGTTCTTGGTCGTCGTGTAGTAGTGCCCGGTACCGGCACTGGAGACGAGCTTGATCTTCTCTCGCATGGATTCCCCCGACTAACTATCGCGTGGCGCGTTTACCGCCCGTTTCCCGCTTCTCAATGTCCTTGAGCACCGCCTCGATTCCCTTCTTGTCGATCACCCGCATACCGGCTGCGGAGACGCGCAGGCGCACGAAGCGATTCTCGGAAGGCACCCAGAACCGATGCTGGTGCAGGTTCGGCTCGAACGTCCGGCGCGTCTTGTTGTGCGCGTGCGAAACGTTGTTGCCGCTCATCGGGCGCTTGCCCGTGACTTGACAGACCTTCGACATCGAGAGGCTCGGTTTCCGGGAGCCGCGCTTTATACCAAAGGAGGATCGCCTAGCCAAGCGGTTCGCACGACGGCGGAGGCACCCTTCGGTTGAAGTGCCCCCCTTCGGACTCCATGATTGCGCTCTTCCATCCGGACGGCAAGCGCATGAACTCCTCGATCCTGTCCTGTCGTTCGGTCGCGCTCCTGGTGTTGGCTACCTCGATTCGGTTCCCGGTCTACGCCGAGGACGCGGATGCGCCGGCCGACGGACAAGGCGAAGTCGAGGAGTTGGTCGTGGTCGGGAGTCTCGACAGCCTGCCCGGCGTGGACGTGCGCTCCATCTACGGCTTCGACAAGTCGATCCTCGAGACGCCGCGATCCGCGTCGACCGTCAGCGAGGAGATGATGGACCGCTACAACATGAGCGACATCGACGAGTTGATCGTCGCTGCACCGGGAACGTTCACGCAGTCGTTCTTCGGCGTCGCCGGATCGCTGGACATTCGCGGCACCATCGGCGAGACGTATTTCCGGGGCGTGCGGCGCCTAGACAACCCGGGGAACTACCCCACACCCATCGGTGCGTCGGACCGGATCGACATCGTCCGCGGGCCCGCCTCGCCGATCCACGGCCCGTCCAAGATCGGCGGCTATCTCAATTTCAACCCGAAGTCGGCGCGAATCGAGGAGACCGGCGAGTTCATCGCCGAGACCACGGGCTCGGTGAGCTTGAATCTCGGCTCCTGGGACAAGCGTGTCGTCAACGGGGAATTGGGCGGACCGGGCAGGCTGGCCGGCCAGGACTTCGGCTACTGGCTGTACGCTGAACTCGAGGACTCCGGCAGCTACTACCGCAACACCGGCACCGAACAGATGCTCCTGCAGGCCTCCTTCGACATGAACCCCACGGCGACATTGCACCTGCAGTTCGGGGGCATGTACCACGACTACACCGGCAACCAGGTCGCGGGTTGGAACCGGTTGACCCAGGATCTCATCGACCACGGCACCTACGTGACGGGGAGCCCCGCTTCGCTGGACGCCGACGGCGACGGCCACATTTCCCACCAGGAGTTCGATCTGGACGGCGACGGCTTCACGGACTTGAACCCCTTCGCCGCCGGCATCGTACCCGGCACGTCGGCACCACTCGCGCCCGGTCCCTTTCCGGGCGCATGCAGCATCGGCGAAACGCTGGTGTTCGGCTGCATACCCGAACTGCTGCGACTGCTCGACCCCGGTGTCGCCACACTCGCCGGGGACCAAGTGGTCGTGGCGCCGGACGACACCCTGGAGAACCAGGTCCTGACGCTCTACTTCGACGCCTCGCTGACGACGGCCAACGGCTGGGAGTGGCGCAACCAAGTGTTCTTCGAAGCCTACGAGAATCTGAACGAGAACGACTACGGGTTCTCGCAGTTCCACGAAGCCTGGGTGTTCGAAGACAAGCTCGTGCTGGCCAAGGAGTTCCTGCGCGGCGAAACCACCACATCGGTGCAGTTTTCACCCTCGCTGCGCTACACGGACTTCAGCCACGGCGACGACTACACCAACGAGTATTTCGACCGACGCGACCTGACCAAACGCCAGTCGGCGGTAAGCCGCCGTCTGCTCTCCACCGAGATCGACGACGACTACACCGAGTACTACATCGGCGACTACCTGGATCTCGGCCTGGCAGGACTCGTCGACTGGTCGTGGCGGGGCTTAAGCGCTCTGGTAGGAGTGCGCTACGACGCCATCGGCATGGAGAGCCGCCAACCCGTGGAGAAGCTCCTGCTCGCGAGTTCGAACAACTTCTGCCTGGACGAGTCCTGCATCAACATCGAGGCCGACGACGACGTCGGGGGCCTTTCGTGGACAGCGAGCTTGAGCTACTCGTCGGACGCGGGATTGGTTCCCTACGTCACCATGTCACGGCAATCCACCGTGATTGCCGGACAAGGCGCCGAGATCGCCACCGCCAGCATCGCCAGCGGCGAGGCGTTCGACGTGTCGACACTCACCGAGTTCGGTCTGAAGGGAAGCCTGCTCGATGGGTCTCTCTACTTCGCCTTGGCAGTCTACGAGCAGAAGCGGACGGACTACGCGGCCCAGCAGACGGTCACCAACCAAGCCACCCGAACGGAAGGTGCCGAGTTTGAAGTTCGTTGGGCCGTGAACGAGAAGCTGCTCGTGACCTTCGGCCAGTCGCGCATCGAAGTCGTGAACCTCAACACCCTGGAGTCGGGCGCCCGGTTCAGCTTCATCGGGGCCGACGACGTGCCGGGAATCCCCGCCGCCGCCCTTTACGGCGGCACACTCGGCGGTGACGTCATTCGACCCGGCGAACGCGGCGCACGCCGTGCGGGGATGCCTGAGACCATCTATTCGCTGACCGGAACCTACGACTTCGGCAACGGACTCGCCGTGACCGGCAGCCTGGTCGACGTCGCCGAGGCCCACTCCGGGTACTCGAACTCCGTGCTGCTGCCGGCCTATACCCTCGTCAATGTCGGACTAGGCTACGAACGGGACGCGTTCTCGTTCAGCGTGATCGCCAAGAACGTCACCGACGAACGTTATTTCAGGTCGAACTTCCCCAACCTGTTCGGCGGTGTGGTCGTTCTGCCGGAGTTGCCCCGGCACTACGTCGCCCGCATCCATTACAACTGGTAGTCACAGCATTCCACGTTCCGCCATGGACACCTTGCGCAGGCCGGCGACGACGACGTGGTCGAGCAGCCGGACGTCAATCTCGTTCAGCACGCTGTTGAGACGCTCGGTGAGTTCTCGGTCGCTCGAACTCGGCTCGGCATTCCCCGACGGATGGTTGTGGAACAACACGACGGCTGCGGCGTTGAAGCGCAGACAGCACTTGGCGACCTCGCGCGGATAGACCATCGTCCGGTCGATGGAGCCGAGGAAAATGTCTTCCACGCCGAGCACTCGATGCCGGGTGTCGAGCAGCAAGGCACCGAAGACCTCCCGCTCCTCGCCAGCCAGGTGCATGCCGAGGTAGCGCCGAACTTCGTCCGAACTCGACACCACCGGCGCGTTCTTCATCTTTGCCATCTCGGCGCGCTCGAGCAATTCGCGAATCGCGAGGAGCGCAGCGACCTTCGCATCGCCCAAACCCGGAACCGCGAGCAGCGACTCCGCCGTGCTCGACAGCACGCCGAGCACACCGCCGAAGCGGTCCAATAGCATGTGCGCCAGGTCCACCGCGTTCGCGTTGCCGTTGCCGGTGCGGAGCACGAGTGCAAGGAGTTCCGCATCGGTCAGGCACCTTGGCCCCGCCTCGAGCAAACGCTCGCGGGGCCGTTCAGCGACGGCGAATTCGACGATGGGGGCCGCCTCTGCCACGTGTCCTCTGCAACCCTCCCAAATCAAACCTTCGAGACGGCGCGTGGTATCGTAGGCGCTTAGCTACCACGCCCGTGGCGACGGCGCGACGGGCGTCGTGTTGCAGTCGCGCCAGGACCATGCAAACCGACAACCACGCCAAGCGCATCCTACTGGGCATCAGCGGCGGCATCGCTGCGTACAAAGCCCCGTTGGTTGTGAGAAATCTGCGCAACCTGGGCGCAGACGTTGTCCCTGTCTTGACGCAGAATGCGACCCGATTCGTCACCGAGACGGCCCTGCAGGCCGTGGCCGACAACCGCCCCCGAACCGATCTCTGGGATGCCGAAGCCGAGGCGGCGATGGGGCACATCGAGCTGGCTCGGTGGGCGGATGCCTTGGTGATCGCGCCTGCCACCGCGAACGTCATCGCGCGGTTGGCCCACGGCACTGCCGACGATCTGCTGACCACGTTGTACCTCGCCACCACCGCACGGGTCTTTGTCGCCCCCGCGATGAACGTCAGGATGTGGGAACACGTCGCGACCCAGCGCAATCTGGAGCGTCTGCGCGACGATGGTGTCACGGTCCTCGGGCCGGCTGACGGCGAGCAGGCTTGCGGCGAGTTCGGCCCGGGAAGAATGATCGAACCGGACGAGATCGCCGAGAAGGTGACGGCGGCGATCAGCACGCGGGTCCTCGACGGGATCACGGTGCTCATCACGGCCGGACCGACCCGGGAGTTTCTCGATCCGGTGCGGTTCATC